>JALUWZ010000083.1 GCA_027019205.1 Emcibacter sp. | reverse complement strand
AGACCAGCGCCTTGCCTTTATACACTGACCGCTTGCTTTTAAGCGTCTTGTTAGCGATACAGCGATAGGAAATATCAAGCAGGAAGAAACCGCCAAATATATTCTGGTGCCTTTCCGGTGCGCCAATTTTCATCTTCTCCTCATCAAGGGTCAGGCCGAGATAGAAACTGACCATATCCGGACCATATGCCAGCTCCTCGCGGACCGGGATATATTTAACTTTCCGTTTGAAATTGGCCGTATATTTATGGGAAATAATTTTGCTGTCTTCAAGGCGGAATTCGGTGTGATTGGTGAAACCATAATGGCTCCAGCTGCCCTGATTATCAAAGACCAGGGGGCGCACGCTGCCATCTGCGGCAAATATTCCGCGCGCCGAAACCCGGTTTTTCATACTGCTGAAAATCGCGGCCAGTCCGGTCACCTTATAGGAAACATCAACCTGATAGCTGTCCGGGGTTATCACCCCCCGTGAATGGACTTCCGAGATAACGAAACCCGCCCAATAGGCTTTGTAGGTAAGCTTTATATCCTGAATATGCGCCTTTTCATCAGCCATGGCGATGTTGGATAACAACAAGGCCCCGCAGATGAAAATAACAAATCGGGACATCAATCCATGGCCTCTAGGCGGTTGAGGCCCTCCCTGATTTTGGCGGCTTTCTGTTCGGCCTGCTCAAGATTTTTGCGATTGTCCGCCACCACATTCTCCGGGGCCTTGGCCATAAATTTTTCATTATTGAGCCGGCCTGAAATCCCGCTGATCTCTTTGACAAGCTTATCAAGAGATTTACCGAGCCGGGCCTTTTCCGCCGCAATGTCAATCACGCCGGACAGCGGCAGAAAATATGTTGCCTCCCCGACCACGACCTGAACCGCGCCCTTTGGTGGCTCATCATCATGAATTTTTATTGTCTCCAGCCGGGCCAGACGCTTGATGACCTCACCCTGATAATCAAGCGCCCGGACCGTATTCTCCGCCGCCCCCTGCACCAGCATGTTGAGCTTTGCCCCTGCCGGAACATTCATTTCGGCCCGCGCTGTACGAATATCGGACACCAGCTGAATGACCCAGTTTATTTCCTCCGAGGCTTTTTCACTGATCAGGGCGGAATCCTCAACCGGCCAGTCGGCAATGATCAACTGGCTTTGCCGGTCATCGCGCAGACGGCCCCATATTTCCTCGGTAATAAAGGGCATGAAGGGATGAAGGGTCTTTAAAATCTGATCCATGACCCATGCGGCCACCTGACGGGTTTCCCGCCTGGCATCCTCATCATCGCCAAAGAATAACGGCTTGATCAGCTCAACATACCAGTCGCAGAAAGTCCCCCAGGTGAAATGATAGATCGCTGCCGTTGCCTCGTTATAGCGGTAAGCTTCCAGCGCACGGGTAACGTCTGCGGCGGCTTTTGCTGCCGAACCGATGATCCATTTATTAACCGCAAGGCCAACATTTGCCGGATTAAAATCAGCCTCCGGATGATCAAAGCAGCCATTCATATCGCAGAAACGCGCCGCATTCCACAGCTTGGTACCAAAATTGCGATAACCCTCGACCCGCTTTTCAGACATTTTGATGTCCCGGCCCTGAGCCTCCATCGCGGCGAGCGTAAAGCGCAGGGCATCAGCCCCGAATTTATCGGCAAGCTCCAGCGGGTCAATGACATTGCCCTTTGATTTTGACATTTTCGCCCCATGCTCATCACGGACCAGCGCATGGACATATACCGTGTGAAACGGCACATCATCCATAAAATGAATCCCGTCCATCATCATCCGCGCCACCCAGAAGAAAATAATGTCAAAGCCGGTGACCAGTATGTCGGTTTTGTAATGCTTCTGCAATTCCGCAGTTTCTTCGGGCCAGCCAAGGGTGGCAAAGGGCCAGAGCGCCGATGAAAACCATGTGTCCAGCACATCGGGATCACGGGTCAGTTGTTTGACCTCGCCATAATGGGCATCAGCCTGAGCCTGAGCCTCCTGCCCGGTCATGCAGACAAAGATTTTGCCGTCCGGCCCGTACCATGCCGGAATTTGATGGCCCCACCAGAGCTGGCGCGAGATGCACCATGGTTCAATATTACGCATCCATTCGAAATAGGTTTTCTGCCAGTTGGCCGGGACAAAGCGGGTCTTGCCCTGTTCCACGGCCTCCAGCGCC
>JALUWZ010000082.1 GCA_027019205.1 Emcibacter sp. | reverse complement strand
CGCGGAAACCGGAACTGATCGAGCCGCGCAGGGCAAGGGCAGTATTCAGTTGATACCGTCCGGCGAATTTGGCGTTGATACGGTTGCCAAAATCACTGTAATTTTCATAGCGCGCCGCGACATTTATAAGGAAGTCAGGAGAAATTTTTACCTCGACATCAGTATAGAAAGCCAGATTATTGCGGTTTTCATCAACCGCATTATCCGGGGAAAATCCCCGAAAAACCTGAAAGCCCGGCAGATAGGCAACAGGATTGACATCACATCCCGGACAATTGCGGTTGAGCTGGCCACCATCGGCATAGGACACCGGGTCCCCGGCGACGATCTGATAATTTTCCCGGCGCCATTCGGCACCAAAGGCGATATTGGCCCGCTCAAAGGATTTTGAAATATCCAGATTGGCCATTAGCTGATGAATCTTCAGGGTGCCGGCATCGGCAGAGGTCGGGCTGTCCGGACCAAAGGAGGCATTAAGGGAATTGCTTATCAGAAACTGAAAGCTGTTGCCGCCGGCTGTCATGCTGGTATCAAGAGACCAGCCGTTGCCGGTTGTCCATTTTGACCCGGCCAATACGGAATAATCAAGAATTTCTGCATTGATCATTGGCAGAAACCCTTTGGGGTATAGTTCTATTACCGTCCGGCGGTACTGGTTTGTCCGGCGATAAAACCCGGCTGAGTGGTTATTACGATTTGAATAGGTGGCAAACATGTAAAATTCGGCATTGTCCGATATGGGCAGGGACATATTCATGGTTGCTGCCTTTTGTTCAGTATCAGAATCGCCGACGCGAAAATTTTTTCTGTTAAAATTTTGCTCGCCGGGGTTGATTGCCACATTGCCAAAGGCACAGGCGGCCTGACCTGCTGTTTCAAACTGGAGACAGCCGGTCAGGCCTGCCCGGTTGGTATGTTGCCTGTTGCGGTATTCCGCCGACAGGGTAAGGTGGCCCCCGGACAATAATTCAAAGCCATAATTTGCGTCCACGATATAGGTATCGCCGTCACCGGCATAGGTCTGGCCGAAAGAGCTGGAAATGCCGCCGCCCTCTTTCTGGTCCTTGAGGATAATATTTATCACCCCGGCAATGGCGTCCGAACCATATTGAGCCGATGCCCCGTCGCGCAGAACTTCAATCCGTTTGATCGCTCCCGGCGGAATGGCATTCATATCGACACCCGTCGCACCGCGTCCGACCGAGGTATTGACATGAACCAGAGCGCTGTTATGGCGGCGTTTGCCATTAATAAGGACCAGAGTCTGATCCGGTCCCAGTCCGCGCAGGGTTGCCGGTTTGATCGCATCGGTGCCGTCGGATATGCTGGAGCTTGAAAAATTAAAGCTCGGGGCGAGGGATTGCAGGATGCGGCCTGTCTCATTTTCTCCGGTTGCCATTATGTCCTGTGCGCTGATGCTGTCCACCGGAACCGGGGTTTCAAGGGCTGTCCGACCTTTGCCACGGCTGCCGATTGAGACAATTTCCTCAATTTCGCCACCCCCTGACCGGGAGGCCTTCTGCTCTGGTGAAGGACGTATTTCCGGGGTGTTGCGGGGGATGTTTTTGGTGTTTTCAGGGCGGATTGTTACGGTATTTTCTTCGGAGAATTCATACTCAAAACCGCTGTTATGCAATAAAATATCCAGAGCCTGTCTGACGCTATAGGTGCCTTCAAGCGGGGCCGCCTGCGGTAAATTTTGTTTTTTTGCCACAAAAATAAGCTGTATTCCGGACTGTTTTGAGAATTCAATCAGGGCCGAACGCAATGATTGGCCCTTGATGGAAAAAGTCACTGATGCCGTCCGGCCCGGGACCGGGCTGTAGGAAAAAGCAGAGACAGGAAACGAGGTTAACGCAGCACCGCATATGGCCCAGATAGCCATATACTGTCTGACAGCTGGCAGACACGGGCAGCTGATACGCATATATTCCTCACAATAAATTAGCGGCCTTGCAGAACCGTCTGGTTATTCAGGCGATGGCGGTCATGCGCCTTGAAGTTATTTCTCCTTCCTTAATAATAATATAGCATCATGTCCGCTGTCGAGGACTTTTATTGGATAGGCAACGGACAGCCCGCGCAACCAGTTGTCTATCCCGTCACCCAGGACGGTGCCGGTAAAGCGGATATTGTCAAGGGCGGGGTCGCCGATAATAATCTCGCGGGTGGAATATCTGTTAACATCGGCTATGACGCTGGCCAGCGGGGTATCGACCCGGACCAGCAGACCTTTTTCCCAGGAGGTCGCCGCCGCGACATTGCTTTTCACGACCGGTGAAATATCTCCGTTGCTGTCATAGGATACCGCCCGGCCAGCAGAAACCTTCGGCAGGGGGGCGGTCGCGGGTTTGTTCAGGTCGGGGTTGACCTCGACAATACCTTCCAGCACGGTTACGGTAACATCCCTGTCGCCCGAATGGATGTTAAATTTTGTCCCGACCGCCGTTACCGTTCCCTTGCCGACATGGACGATAAAGGGGCGGTGCTTGTTTTTGGCAACGCTGAAGATGGCCTCCCCCCGTACCAGGGTAAGATGACGCACGTCCCGGGTGTAATTGACATTGACAATAGACCGGGCGCCCAGATCTATTTTCGAGCCATCTTCAAGCCTGACGGTTCTGTGTTCTGCTGTTGCTGTCTGGTAGGTGGTGGCCCCGGGTCCGGGGAGGCGGTCATTCTGATAGAATATGCCGATGGACAGGGCAATCAATATCGTCGCGGCAATCGCGGCAATAACGGGGAGGAGACGACCGCGCCGACCTGTGGGGTCAACCGCTGTTATCCCGTCGTCTTCCGGGGACAGGTCTGTGATATTATCCAGGTCCTGCCAGCATTTTTCCGCGTCGGCAAAGGCCTGTTTATTGGCCGGACTGTCGGCAAGCCACAGCTGCCAGTCATGGTAATCTTTTTCCGCAAGATCATCATCCCGCAGTCTTATGAACCATTCTGCAGCTTCAGCCGCCGGGTCACTGTTATATTTGTTATTGTTTTTCATTTCACTAAATCTGTATCTTTTTAACCAGTTTATCCGTTCATTTCCCGAATGCAAACCGCAAGACCACGGGCAATATACTTTCTTATAGAGCTAATGGAAAGCCCCATTTTTTCGGCAATCTCACTATGATTGAGGTCTTTGAATTTATATAACATAAAAGCTTCCCGGCATTTTGGCGGCAGGTCTTTTATCACCTGCCGTAATTCACTCAGGGTCTGGCGTCCGTCAAGCGCCCGTTCCGGTGTAATCTCATCAATGCCGGTCATAAGGATTTTGCTTTTGGCAAAATTTCTGGCATGTCGTGTCCTTTGTCGTTGCAGGTCAATGGATAAATTCGTCGCCGTCCGAAACAGAAAAGACTGGAAACAGTCAATATCTGCCAGATTTTCCCGCTTGATCAGGCGGATATAAGCCTCATGGGCAACTTCCACTGCATCCTGTCTGCTGCGTAATCTTATTGTCAGGTATCGTATAAGCGGTTCATTATACTCCTGATAAAGCGCCGTAATCTCATCATGATAACATTCATGGTCGACATCACGGCGGTTTTCACCCTGCTGTGATGCGGTATCATTCTTTATGTCTCGGGAGGATATTTTTCCCTCAACAGTTACCAGTTTCAAACGTTGCTTCATATTTTTACGTATCTCATCAGGGAATCAAGACGTCTGGTGCGGGAAAAAGTGGAAAAATTTATTTAAGGATTATTTTTTTTGCGACGTTAATCCTGCAATCTGGAAGCAATATAACATTTTTCAATTATTTTTTCCACAATTCATCTTTTGTGGCGTCTTTACCGGATAGTGGCAGTCGGAAAAGCATGTTGTGACAGGTCACTTTAAATGAGTATTGCAATTTTTCATAAAGATTTTAACTGGGAGAAATAAATGTTTCAAAGTAAATCATTTTCAAGCCCTCCAATCAGATTCATGGGAAAAGCTCTGGCGACTACGGCCTTATGCTCCACCTTTCTGGTTGCGGCTTCAACAATAACGGCAATGGCCGCCGATGCCAACAGCAAGGACGATATGGTGATGGAGGAAGTGGTAACACTCGGTTCCAGAAGTGCCAAACCGCGTTCCGCAACCGATTCCCCTGTGCCGGTCGACGTTATAAATGGCAATCAGTTCAGTCAGGGCGGCAATACTGTTGATATTACCGATAACCTGAAGGCGCTTATCCCGTCTTATACCGCAACGCCTGCTACCGGTGACGGCAGTGCCTTTATCCGGCCAACCTCCCTGCGCGGCATGGCCCCTGACCAGACACTCATTCTGGTGAATGGCAAGCGTCGCCATCGGTCGGCTCTGGTGCAGTTCTTTGCCCCCGCCGCCGGTAACGGCGCCCAGGGTGTGGATGTCGGCATGATCCCGAGCATTGCCCTGAAACGGGTTGAAGTGCTGCGTGACGGTGCGGCGGCCCAGTATGGGTCTGACGCCATCGCCGGTGTTATCAACTTCGAAATGAAAGATGCCTCTGAAGGCGGCGAGGTTCAGGCCCAGTATGGCCAGTTCTATCGTGGCGAAGTAAGTTACAAGATAGCCGCCAATGCCGGCATGGCCCTCGGTGACAACGGCTTTGCCAATCTGAGTGCGGAATATGTCAATAACGATGCCCTGTCACGGGGTATTCAGCGGCCTGATGCCCAGGCATTGATTGATGCCGGTCTTCAGGGTGTCGGAGCAGACAGCCCGTTCGGTGATGCGCCTCTGGCCCAGACCTGGGGTCGTCCACAGACCCGTGGCCTGCGGACATTCCTTAATGCGGGGGTTGACCTGAATGACAGTTCCCAGCTGTACTTTTTTGGCAGCTATGCCAAAACGGACGGCAGGTACCGTTTCTTCTATCGTAACCCGAACCATTCCACCATACAGAAACTGTCCCTGTTGCCGGGCTTCACCGGTCTGCCGGTTGGTTATACTCCGTTTCTTGACGGTAATCAGACAGATTTCAGTGCCGTTGGCGGTGTGAAGGGTGAATTTGATGTTGGTGAAGGCATGGCTTATGACTTCAGTGTCGGCTATGGTAAAAACCAGCTGAAATATTTCCTCAACAATACCACAAACCCCTCCCTTGGCCTGAATGGCAGTGGACAGCCCCTGCAAAGGGATTTCAGGGTCGGTGGTTATGACCAGAAGGAAATTAATCTTGATGCTGATTTCTCTATTCCGCTTAATGACAGCCTGAACCTTGCTTTCGGTGGTGTATGGCGTCAGGAAACTTACGTTGTCCATGCCGGGGAGCCTAATTCCTATACCGGTGACGGCTCCAACGGGTTGAACGGGTTCCGTCCTGCGGACGCCGGCTCTTTTAACCAGAGCAACTATGCGGTCTATGTGGATATCGAGCATGACATTACCGATAAATTCATGCTGCAATATGCCGGACGGTTCGAGCATTTCAATACCTTCGGCGGTACTATCAATGGCAAACTGGCCGGACGTTACACGGTTTCCGATGCAGTGACCCTGCGCGGGGCGATATCCACCGGCTTCCATGCGCCGACCCCCGGACAGCAGAATGTCAAGACAACCATCACCACATTTGATGGCTCGACCGGGCTTCAGGTTGAAGAAGGCCTGATCAAATCCACTGATCCTGACGCTATAACTAACGGCGGGGCACCTTTGAGAGAAGAGACGGCTGTAAACTACAGTGCCGGATTCACCAGTAATCTTGGTGAAGACACGACATTCACGGTGGATTATTACCGCATTGATGTGAAGCATCGCATCTATCGTACCGGTAATATTCCTGTTTTTCGTCCCAATCCTGTTACCGGCGTTCTGGAACAGGTTGCCGGAGCCAGTATTTCATTCTATACCAATGCGCTCGATACCCGTTCGCAGGGGGTTGATGTGGTGTTGACCACCCATCAGGAATGGTCTGAAAATGCCAGCACCGATGTTTCCTTTGCCCTGAGTTATAATGACTTCAAGGTGACGGGGCAGACCCCGGTTGTGACACCTTTGGGGCCGAAAAATCCGGTTAGTGCGGCAACAATTGAGGATATTGAAAACAACTATCCCAGCACACGCTTTGTCCTGACAACCAATACCTTTGTTGGTGATAACTGGAGCATCATGGCGCGGGCCAATTTCTATGGCAAGCATTATGATGAACGTGGACGTATCGGGGCGGCGGTTAATCCGAGTGCCCAGATCAAGGCGACCGTTTATTTCGATCTGGAAGTTGCCTATCAGTTTACGGAAAACTTCAAACTGGTTGCCGGCGGATCAAATATATTTGACAGCTTTGTCAACAAGATTGGCCCACCCAATGCCAACCGTCTGAGTGTTGGTCTGCAATATCCTCGCCGGAGTGCCGCCAACTACGAAGGTGGTTCATGGTATGCGCGGGGGGTATTTACCTTCTAAATCTTTACTGCCGACTTCCCTCTGTTATAGAGGGAGTGAGGGCTGGCCGGTTAACCCCGGTCAGTCCTTTTTTTTCGGCTTTACGGGAACCTTTGTTTCTTTGGCCGCGCCGTTTTTTAATATCAGGGTCAGGGTAAGTATCTGCCCTGTCAGGGATTTTCCGGCGGGCAGCCTGAACCGCCCTTGTCCTTCTGCACCCGGTTTGCCGGGCAGCAGGCCGTCCGCTGTTTCAACAATGACAGTATCGACAGAATCAAGACTGTCAGGCAGTTCGATTTGCAGAATATTCTTTCTGTCCTGTGTAACCCTGATCTGTTGGTCCGATATTTTTGTCGGGACCAGCGCGCGGTAACGGGCGAGCAGAGCCGCCTGATAGGCTGATGCAGGCATATTTTTCAAGGCGGGCAGGCTTAGATGATAATCCCCCTTGCGCGGAATACAGATGTCCGAGCAGATCAGATATTGCAGGTCAAGGGACAGGGAAACCGGCTTGTCCGCGTCTTTCACCACCACATCAATCGGCAGAATGACCTGATCGTGATAGATATAGGTATCGACATCAAAGATATGCTGTTTTTCCGGCAGGGGCCAGTTGACGGTAATACTGCGGATATTCCGGGCATCCTTCCAGGTCCAGCGTGGTGGCAGTCCTGCCCCGCCGGGGGCGCGCCAATAGGTTTTCCAGCCGTCCTTCAGGGTGATCTGCCAGCCCAGATGAAGGGTCCGTGTCCGGTCGTCATAGTCCCCGACAAACAGGCGCGATTTGGTATATTGATCGACCAGCCAGCGCGATGACAGATCATCTGCCCTGAGGCTGTCAGGCAGGAAAAGCGATATAACAGCCACGGTCAGGACAAGGATTTTTCCCGTCATATTCATTTGCCTCTGTAAATTATAAAATAACAGGCTTATAATCATTGCCCGGAACAGGAATGTCAACAGGTCGAAATATGATTAAAGAAACCTATCTTGATGGCCAATTGCTGCTTGCGATGCCGGGCATGACCGATCCGCGTTTTGATCGCAGCGTAATCTATATCTGCAGTCACAGCGACGACGGGGCTATGGGGCTTGTGATTAACAGTGCCGCCGCCAATATAGATTTCCCCGGCCTTCTGGATCAGCTCGATGTGGTATATGATGCGGAATATCTCTCGGCTGGCTTTGCCGGGACAGCCATTCTCCACGCCGGGGGGCCGGTTGAAATCGGTCGCGGGTTCATTTTGCATACGGCGGATTATGTTCAGGACTCGACCATGATCATTTCAGAAACCATCGCCTTGACGGCAACGGTTGATATTCTTGCGGCAATTGCCCGGGGCAGCGGTCCGGGGGATTTTATCGTTGCGCTTGGCTATACAGGTTGGGGAAGGGGGCAGCTTGAAGAGGAAATCACCCGCAACAGCTGGCTTAATATAGAGGCGGATGAGGAATTGCTGTTTCATACCGATCTTGATCTGAAATGGCCCCGGGCGATGGCAAAACTCGGCATTGATATCACCATGTTATCCGCCCATTCCGGCAATGCCTGATAGACCATATGGCCTATGTCTTTGATTTAGTTGAGAAAATTCTTATATTCTTTAATAACTTTACTAATCATTTGATTTGTAACGTCTTTATTCAACAAAAAAATATTGAACTCTACAGGAGAGATATCCCCCCTTTTAATCATTTAGTAATAAATAAGTCATACATATATAGCTATGGGTAAATAAAAAACCCGTCAGAAATTCAGGGCCGAAACAGAATATACCCAATAGGATAGTATAATGTTTAAATGGCTTAATACCTACGCAATCAGACTGAGAATTCTGATTCTGATCTCCCTCACTTTTATGCTTTTTCTGCTGACGTCGGCCTATATGATGGTCGGTCTGTATCATCAGGCACAGAATTTGAAAACGCTTCAGACCCTTGCGGACTTTACCCCGAAAATTGGTAATCTTATCCATGAGTTGCAAAAAGAACGCGGGGTTTCCGCCGGATATATCGGTTCAAAAGGCTCCGAGGTTTTTACAACACGGGTTAAATCCCAGCAAAAATTTACGGATATCAAGAATGGTGATTTTAGCTCAGCAGTCGCGTCACTGGATTTAGCCTTGATAAGTGCGGACCTTTCCGGTACGGCGTCAGAGGCAGCTAGCGCCCTTGACCGGTTGGATAAAGAGCGGACCGGGGTCGTGAATCTGGAAACCAGCGTCGGCAAAATGGCAACATATTACGGTGGCACTATTGCCAAATTGCTTGATATGATCAAGGTTATTAATGGAATTGCGAAGGACCCCGACCTGATAAAGGATACCACCGCCTATATCGCCCTGCTTGAGGCCAAGGAACGGGCGGGTCAGGAACGGGCCATGGGGGCAAACGGCTTTGCCGCCGGTAGTTTTGCATTGCCAATTTACAATAAATTTGTCGCGCTGATTGCCCAGCAAAAATCCTATATGGATATTTTCAAGTCCCATGCAGAACCTAAAATTAAAGATTATGCAGCCGCTACCCTGAAGGGTCCCGATGTTGATAAGGTTGCTGAAATACAGGCTTATGTCCTTAAAAATTATGCCGATGTGTCCAAAAGCGGCATTTCCGGCTCACAGTGGTTTGATATTATCACCAGGAAAATTGATCTCTATCACAAGGTGGAGAATAAATTTATCGGGATAATCAGGCAAAGGGCAAGTGAACTTGCCTCTAATGCCAGCATTGCTTTCTGGGAACTTATGGTGTTAACTATTCTGTTTGGCGGTGCCGTTAGTTTTATTGCTTATAAAATCGCCGGGTCAATCACTGTCCCGCTTCTCGGTATTCAGCAGGGAATGGAGGAAATATCAGGCGGAAATCTACAGGGCAATATCCCCTATACTGATTTTAACAGCGAGATAGGGGCCATGGCCCGTCACGTGAAGGGATTTCAGGAAAACGCCCTGCATCAGAAAGAACTTGAACAGGAAGCCCGCGAGGCCGAGGAGCTTCAACGCGAGACTGAGAGGAAAGCCGAGGAAAAAGAACGCCAGCTCAGGGAAGAAAAACTTGCCCGTGACCGTGAGCAGGCTGAGCGCCGTGAACAGCGCACCCGGAAAATGGAAGCCATGATCAAAGACTTTGACGAGAAAGTATCTCTGGCATTACAGGCCATGTCGGCGACATCCACTCAATTGTTAAGTTCCGCCGGCAGCATGGCGGGCATTGCCGAGCAGACCGGGGCCTCCAGTACTACGGCGGCGGCGGCGGCGGAAGAATCCACCACCAATATCAATACGGTGGCCTCCGCCTCTGAAGAAATGTCGGCTTCGGTCAGTGAAATCAGCCGCCAGCTCGGCCAGTCAACGGAAATTACCCGGCGCGCGGTCGAGCAGGCCGGGGATACCATGGATACCATGTCATCCCTGACGGATACCACATCATTGATCGTCGATGTGGTCAATCTGATCAATGATATTGCTGAACAGACCAATCTTCTGGCCCTTAACGCCACTATTGAGGCCGCAAGAGCCGGGGAAGCCGGGAAAGGCTTTGCCGTTGTGGCCAGCGAGGTCAAGGCGCTCGCCACCCAGACATCCAAGGCGACCGAGGAAATCAGCGAGCATGTCAGTGCCGTGCAGGCCTCGTCACAGAATGCGGTCTCAGCGGTTGAGAGTATTCGTAGTATCATTACCGAGACCAACGACATTGCGACGTCAATTTCCGCTGCGGTCGAGGAACAGAATGCCGCGACCGAGGAGATCGCCCGCAATGTTCAGGAAGCTGCCGCCGGGTCACAGGAAGTGACAACGGTGATTGTCGATGTCTCAACTGCGGCGACGGAAACCAAAAGGATTGCCGAAGACGTCAATGGTGCCGCCAGCGAGGTCAGCAGCAATGCCGGAAAGATATCAACCGTAGTCGATGATTTCCTGACGAATATCCGCGCCTTATAGCGGGCGTTTGAGGTAACGGCCTTCGGGGTCACCAATAATGGTGCCATTGTCATAAATCAGCCTGCCGCGCAGATAGGTCTGTTTGACGGTGGCGCTGAGTTCCTGTCCCTCAAACGGGGTATAGCCCTGGGCCGATTGTGAATTTTCGGCATGAACAACAAAGCCCTCTGCCGGATCGACCAGAACAATATCGGCGTCATAGCCCGGGGCAATATCACCCTTGGTTGTGAGGCCGTAGCGCCGGGCCGGATTGCCGCTGACCAGTTCCGCCATATGACTGTAGGACATGCCGCGTTTGCTGCCCTCACTGATCAGGGCCGACAACAGATATTCGGTGCCGCCAAAGCCTGATTTCGCCAGAAAAATCTTGTCGGGCTGTTGATTGTCAACCTTCATTTCCTCCTTGCAGCAGGCATGGTCAGAGACGATCCAGTCGACTTTGCGGTCAAGCACCGCCTGCCACAGGGCCTCGACATCGGCGCGGGGCCGGATTGGCGGGTTGACCTTGGCATGACAGCCGCACGGGCTGTCCACATCAAGCATCAGATGGCCAATGGTGACCTCTTTCCTGAAATTGATATGGGGGAAGGCGAGCGCCATGCGTTCGGCACTGTCCAGCGCCTTGCGCGAGGTCAGGTGCAGCAGGTTGATATTGACGCAGTCGGTTTCATGGGCGAGATAGGAGGCGATGGCAATCGCCAGTCCCTCCGAATGGGGTGGCCGTGATTCGTGATAGGCCCGCAGGCCGGTCAGGGTACCGTCTTCCTCGACCATGCGGGTATAGGCGGTCATGATTTCCGCCGTTTCGCAATGCAGACTACAGGAAATGACGTCTTTTTTGTCAGGATGCTGTTCCATGGCCTTTTTAACGCCGCGCATGACAAATTCAAAATGGGCATAGTCATATTTCTCGTCTTTCGGGGTCATCAGGAAATCGCTCTGATCGCTTGAGCGGCCATGCAGCCCGTGCGAGCCGTAAAACATGAAAATCTTGAAAGAGGTCACGCCGAATTTATCGACAAGATCGGGAATTTCCCGGATATGTTCATTCATCATCGGCGCCAGATGATAGCCGTAATCGACATAGAAATTACCGTCCGAGATTTCGAGGACCTCCGGCATGAAATCCCGGTAAGGCCCGCCCTTGTTCATATAATATTGGCCGGTGCGCATGTAATTCAGGCTTGAGGTCACCCCGCCCATGGCGGCGGCCCGGCTTTCCGTGCGCGCATCTTCGGCTAGCGGATTATAGATGCCGGTATGCATATGGGCATCGACCAGCCCCGGGAAAGCGAGTTTATTTTGCGCATCAACCACCTGCCCGGCATCTTCCGGGGAAAGTTCCGGTGAAAGGCAGGCAATTTTGCCGTCTTTAACGCCGATATCGAGCAGATCGACCGTGCTTTTGCCGGGCCGGACAACCCGGGTATTCTTGATAATAAGGTCATAGGCAGGTGAATTGGTCATGGGAAGGTCTCTTTCAGCAAAAAATATATGCTATTATATCAGCTCAGGGGCCGGGATAAATGACTTTTGTCATTGCCGAAATCCCGGGGAAGCGCAGACTGTCCCCTGTTTTGGAAATAATGCAGGAATGAACATCATGACTTCACAGGATTGCCGCCAGGACGGCGAGGGACGAATTAAATGTGCAACCGTCAGTGCGGCGGATGTCGGGGCCGTCATGGACAGCTACCGGGATTTTTTCGGCTATAGGCTGGTTGAAGACAGGGTCGTTTCGGAACGTCAGGCCGCGAGCTGGGGAACCCCGGAAATGGCCGGCAGCCGTCAGGTGGTTATGGCGCCCGAAAGCGGCGCGCAGGTCTTTATCCGTATCGTGGAGAATGACGATATGCCGGATTATCAACCGCTTAAATCCTATGGCTGGAACGCGATTGAGATCACGGTGAAGGATGTGGAGGCCCTGCATGAAAATCTCAAAAAATCGCCCTTCGATATTATCGGCGTGCCGACATGGCTTGATTTCTCCGACAAGATTTATCCGATGCAGGCCGTGGGGGTGGCGAATGAGGTTTTCTACCTTAATCAGGTGCGCGGCAATCTGCCCGACTATGACCTGCCG
>JALUWZ010000081.1 GCA_027019205.1 Emcibacter sp. | reverse complement strand
TGGGATCAGACGGTCTCCCGGGTATTTGATCAGGCGACCCTGACCATTCCGGAAAATAACTGGGCGCAGTCCGGCGGCAAGACAGCGGGCCGTCATACCGAACATATGGGCTATATCATTGCCGACATGCAGTTCATGCAGCGGCGCTATCCGGGATGTGAATGGTAAGGCCATGACATTAACCGCCACCGATCCGGCAGAAATATGGTCTATCCTCGAAGAGGTCAAGGACCCGGAAATTCCGGTGCTGTCGATCGTTGACCTCGGCATTGCCCGCGAAGTGAAATATACTGATGACGGACGGCTGGAAATTGTCATTTCACCAACCTATTCCGGCTGTCCCGCCATGTATATGCTGGAGGAACAGATCAAGGCGATCCTGATAAAGCATAACCTCATGGACCCGGTGATCACCACCCGGCTGTCTCCGGCCTGGACCACCGACTGGATGACCGAACAGGGCCGGGACAAGCTCCGGGCTTACGGCATTGCCCCGCCTGAAAAAACCAGCCATAATAAAAGCGTGCTGTTTGGTGGCCAGAAGAAAATAGCCTGTCCGAAATGCGGCTCGGACAATAGCGAACAGATCAGCGAATTCGGTTCGACGGCCTGCAAGGCGCTCTACAGATGTCTTGACTGCCGGGAACCATTCGACTATTTCAAATGCATATAGATCAGGGATAGCAAATCATGCCGGTTTTTCATTCGCTCAAAATTGCCAATATCCGCCGGGAAACCGATGAGGCGGTCTCGATCGCCTTTGAGGTGCCGCCGGAGCTGCGCGAGGAATATAAATTCAATGCCGGGCAGTACCTGACCCTGAAGACGGTGATTGACGGCGAGGATACCCGCCGCTCCTATTCGATCTGCAGCGGGCTGTTTGACAATGAACTCAGGGTGGCGATCAAGAAAATCAAGGGCGGGCTGTTTTCCTGCTTTGCCAATGAAAAGCTTGAAGCCGGGGACAATCTTGAGGTCATGACGCCAATGGGTAATTTCTTTACCCCGCTCGATAAATCCCACAAAAAACATTATGTCGGCTTTGCCGCCGGCAGCGGAATCACGCCGCTGATGTCGATGATCCGGACAATTCTGGTCTATGAGCCGGAAAGTTCTTTCACCCTGGTTTACGGCAACCGCACCCGCAAAAGCATCATCTTTCGCGAGGATCTGGTTGACCTGAAAAACAGCTTTATCAGCCGCTTTAACATGATCAATATCCTGTCGCGCGAGGATCAGGAGGTCGAGCTGTTTTCCGGTCGCATTACCGGCGACAAGGCGGCACAGGTCATGGACCGGCTAATCCCGGCCAGCGGGGCCGACGAGGTTTATCTCTGTGGCCCGGAAGAGATGATCAATGACGTGTCCGACATCCTGCAAAAACGCGGCATTCATAAAGAAAATATTCATTTCGAACTCTTTACCTCACCGACCTCGACACAGGGTAAAGAGCAGGCCAGTGAAGAAAACAATGCCGACCTCTCTGGCAAAAGCAGCAAAATCACCGTTATCGTTGACGGGGATGAACATAGTTTCGACCTTGATATGGGCGGGGAGAATATCCTTGATGCGGCGCTTGAACAGGGGGCCGACCTGCCCTATGCCTGCAAGGGCGGGGTATGCTGCACCTGCCGGGCCAAGCTGATTGAAGGCCGGGTCAATATGGAAATCAATTATGCCCTTGAGGAGGATGAGGTCGAGGCCGGTTTCATCCTGACCTGTCAATCCCGCCCCCTGACCGAGAAAGTCGTTGTCGATTTTGACGAGAGATAACTCTTTTATTGTTATTTTTTATTTTTCTGCTTTAATATCCCCCTGACCTTAACCATCCGGACGACAGAAAAATATGTCACTTGGCCTTGCCCGCAGAAAAGAACTCCAGAAACGCCGTAGCCAGAGATTCTGGCTGCTGGTGCGAATCATCTTCTTCCTCGCCATTGTCATCGGCAGCAGCTATTTCGCCTTTGACACCGGTCAGGAGATCGCCCTGCGAAGTGTAAGCTATAACGAAGACAAATTGCAGCAGCAGGCGGCGGAGCTGGAAAAGATGCGCGTTGACCTCGGCAACAGCAAGGCCGAATTGACCAAGCTGCACAAACTGTTGCCTACCCGCAAAATTCAGGACCTTATGCTGGTGATCAACCAGAAGGCCGCCGCAGGAATTACGCCCGAAAGAATGACCGCCCTGATTGGCGGCCTGTCAAAAGATGCCCGCTGTTCCGATAATTCACAAACGAAAAGATTCGTTATCACAACCCCGGTTTCCCAGCGACAGGACAGCAATGTCAGCTTCTATCGCGGGCTGATCACGGTCTCGGGCAAGGGCAGCCCGACCCTGAGCGAAAACGGCAATCCCGAAGCGTGGTATGACCCGTCAAAACCGGTCACCGCCACCTTCACCCTGCCCGGCGGTGAAGCCCAGAAAACCAGCGGCATCCTGCCCCTGTATCACAGCATCATTATCAAGGATAAGGAATATCGTTTTGCCATCATTCCGGGCAAGCGATCATTTGCCGATATAACCGTAAGAAATTGCGCCCTATGACTGACCTGTTGACAACCACCGGCGGCAAAGACGCCATTCCGGTTCATACCGTTTCCGGTGAAGGACTTGCAAACTGGCTCAAAACCCTGAGTCCGGCCCAGGCCACATGGGTCCGGGAAAATCATTTCACGGCCAAAAAGGATGAGATTATCCGGCTGGCCGGTGACAAAGGCGAAATCTCTGCCATTATCCTCGGACTTGGAAAGGATCATGTCTCCCCTGACCCCTGGAGTCTGGCGGCGCTCGCCAAAAACCTGCCGGAAGGGAAATATTGCCTCGCCGAACAGGATGAGGACAACACATTGTCCGCCCTCGGCTGGGTATTGGCGCAGTATGATTTTAACCGCTACAAAACCGGCAGGAAAAGCCGGAAGGCTGTTCTGGTTGTGAAAAACAAAGCACAGCTTCAGGAGATTTCCACTCTGACGCGCGGCATAAATCTGGTGCGGGACATGGTCAATATCCCGACCTGTGATATGGGGCCGGAGCAACTGTCACAGGTGATGCGGGAGATGTCGGATAAATATGATGCGGTATTTACCGAGACCGTCGGCGATGATCTGCTGAAACGCGGCTTTAACGCCATTCATACCGTGGGCCGGGCCGCGGCAAGGGCGCCGCGTCTGCTCGATATGGTCTGGGGCCGGAAGGAGGCTCCGAAAGTCACGCTGGTCGGCAAGGGAGTATGTTTTGACAGTGGCGGCCTTGACCTGAAATCTGCTGCCGGAATGCGGCTGATGAAGAAGGATATGGGCGGCGCGGCCCATACGCTCGGCCTCGCGCAGGTGATCATGGAAAGCGGGCTGGATGTCAGGCTGCGGCTGCTCATCCCGGCGGTCGAAAATAATATTTCCGGCAATGCCTTCCGCCCCGGTGACATTATCACGACCTATAAAGGCACCACAGTCGAGGTTGACAATACCGATGCCGAAGGACGGCTCGTGCTGTGCGATGCGCTGGCGCTGGCGTCCGAAGATGACCCTGATCTTATTCTCGACTACGCGACCCTGACCGGGGCCGCCCGGGTCGCGATGGGGCCGGCCATTGTGCCATTCTTTACGGACGGCGATGATATTGCCCGGGGGCTTGCGGACCATGCCGGGCAGGTAAATGACCCGCTGTGGCGCATGCCGCTCTATCGGCCCTATATGCCTGACCTCGACTCACCCCATGCCGACCTCAATAATACAGGTTCCGGCCCTTATGGCGGGGCAATTATGGCGGCACTGTTCCTGAAACATTTTGTCGAAAATCCGGAAAAATGGGTTCATTTTGATGTCTTTGCCTGGAATCCGAAGGATCAGCCCGGACGCCCCAAAGGCGGTGAAGCCATGGCCTTCAGGGCGGTTTATGACTATCTCAAAAATCGCTTTGAAAAAAAATAATTGCAGAAGGGGATTTATAAGAGCAATATTCACCGATCACGCCAATATGGAAGCCAGTAATACGGGAGGGTATAAGAACGGCATGAATATTGATTTACGTGGGCATAAGGGGTTGAAATTATGGTTGCAGACATTAACCGATACCGTCAGATCACGGGACGCTGACCTGACATCCCGCCAGCTCGCCCTGCTGCTCAGGGTTTACCTGAAAGAGCCGCCCCATACCGTTCGCGGGCTGGCCGGGGTGCTGAATGTGTCAAAGCCGGTCATTACCCGGGCGGTGGATACCCTAAGCGCGCTCGGGCTGGTCAAAAGAACCCGGGATGAAGCTGACAAAAGAAATGTCCTGATCCAGCGCACAGTCAAGGGGGCGGTTTTTCTGGCTGATTTCGCGGCAAAAATGGAAAAAGCCAATCAACAGGCCAACCAGCTTGAGAATGTATGATCCGTGAGCGATAAAATGGCAAAAGATATAAAATATGACCCGCGAACCACCCCGGCACGTGCCGATCTGGCGGCAGATTCTCTCAAGGGGCGTATCCGGGCCGATAAATATTGCGCGGGCACGGAATATCAGGTAATTCACGGCCTGACCAACCTTCGCAGTCAGCCGGAGAATACATCAGCCCTGTGCAGCCAGCTTCTTTACGGCGAGCATTTTACCGCTTATGAAATTCGCGACGGATGGGCCTGGGGGCAGGCGGCGCGGGACGGCTATGTCGGCTATTGCCGGGCTGATTCCCTCAGCCCCGATTTTTTCCCCTCGACCCACCATGTGACAAATCTTTGCAGCCATATCTATCCGGAACCTGATATAAAATCCCCGCCGCTTGGTCAGGTTTTCATGATGTCGCGCATCTCGGTCATCGACGAGCTTCCCCATAAGGGCTTTGTCCGGCTCGCCGACGGCAACTGGATATTTGCCACCCATATCAGCAAGTTATTCTGTTCCGACCCGACCTCGGAGGCCTTGAAATTTCTCTATGCCCCCTATCTGTGGGGCGGCAGAAGCTGTAACGGGGTTGACTGTTCAGCGCTTGTTCAGCTGTCCTTTGCCGCCGCCGGGATTTCGGTTCCCCGGGACAGTGACCAACAGGCGGAAGTTATCGGCACCACCCTCGCGGATGATGATGTTCCCCGGCAGGGCGATGTGGCCTTTTTCCCCGGGCATGTCGGCTTTATGCTTGATGATATGCATCTGCTTCACGCCAACGCCCACCATATGCGGGTCAGCATCGACCCGCTGAAGGAGGTAATCGACATCATCAGCTTTCAGACCGACGACCCGCCCCTGAAATTCATCAAGAGAATTGAAAAAAAACCTGAAGCTTAATCAGCCGCCGGGGCGTCCGCTGTCGGCAGCGCCACAGGGGCATCACTGAATGTCCGGAGATAGGCCAGCAAAGCCGCCCGGTCCGCAGGTTTCTTCAACCCGGCAAACCCCATTTTGGTCCCGGGGACAAAATCCTTGGGTTTTTTAAGGAAAGTGAACAGGTCTTCATAGGTCCAGGTCCCGCCCTTGGCCTTCATGGCATCGGAATAGCCATAGCCCGCGTGGCTGCCCTTGGCCCGGCCAACGATATTCCACAGGTTGGGACCAACCAGATTCTTTCCGCCATTGTCTGCGCTGTGACAGGCTTTGCATTTCTTGAAAATTTTCTGACCCTTTTCCGCCGATGCCGTCGCCAGAAGCTCGGCAAGTGACGGCCCCTGTTCGACCACTGCTGCCTCTGCCGGGGCCGCAGCAGTTGCAGTCTCCACCTCAATCGGATAGGCGTTTTTCTCAAGCCCCTCCCGGTCAAATATTGCTTCGGTCAGACCGCCTATGCCAATCATCCCCAGTGCCGTCAACAGCACCGCCATCATAATTTTATTCAGATTAAAGGAACCCACTTTTCTTCCTCACCGCTCAAGTTATCAAAATCGCTCTATATTTCTCTGTTTACAGGTGTTTTCCAATGGATACAAGACTTGTTAAGCCATAAAAAGACAAAAAGCCTGAATAATATTTGACAGGCCGGGGTCAAGGCGGAATACTGCGCGAAAATCCATCAGGGCAGGAAAATGCAGAAATCACCGGAATCCAAGAATATTATTGCTTTTCAGGGCGAACCTGGAGCCTATTCAAATCTGGCCTGCCGGACCGTATTCCCCGACATGACCGCCCTGCCCTGCCACAGTTTCGAGGATGTCTTTGCTGCGGTTGAGGAAGGGTGTGCCCGATATGCCATGATCCCGATCGAAAATTCCGTGGCTGGCAGGGTCGCCGCCATTCACCATCTGATTCCCCATTCCTCGCTGCATATTATTGGCGAGCATTTTCAGCGTATCAATCATCATCTGCTGGCCATCCCGGAGGCCAGCATGGACAGTCTGAAAGTCGTCCGCAGTCATGAGCAGGCCCTTGGCCAGTGCCGCAAAAATCTTCTCGGCTGGGGGCTGGAGCCGGATGTCTATTCCGATACCGCCGGGGCGGCAAAACTGGTTTCTGAATTGCGGGACCCGGCGATCGGTGCCATTGCCTCCTCGCTCGCCGGGGAAATATACGGCCTGCAAAGTCTGAAAAAAGATATTGAGGATGCCGACCATAATACGACACGCTTCGTTATTTTTGCCCGGGACCCCCTTGCCGATCTGCCCAATACAGGCACCACCGTCACCAGCTTTATCTTTCAGGTCCGCAACGTACCCGCCGCACTCTACAAGGTCATGGGCGGCTTTGCCACCAACGGGGTGAACATGACCAAGCTTGAAAGCTATCAGTTGAACGGTGCCTTTGTCGCTACCCTGTTCTATGCCGATATTGAGGGCCATCCGGATGATGCCGGGGTCAAACACGCCTTTGAGGAACTGGCCTTTTTCACTCACGAATTCCGCATCCTTGGCAGCTATCCCGCCGCCCAATACCGCCTTGACCGGAAGTGATCAATAATCAAAGGCGTCATCCCTGAACCATTTTTCATCCAGCTCCGGCCAGCCCCGGTCATCCATGCCGGTCCTGTCCTTCCAGTTTTCCTTGCCGCTCCAGCTTGAAATATCAAGGGCAAAAACCGTGGTCATGTCAAGGTCTTCGGGCCGGATCGGGCTGTAATCCTCATTCAGTTTCATCGGCGAGAAATATTTATCTATCAGCCCATAGAGTGCCGTCTTCTTTTCCGCCTCATCCTCCACATGGCGAATGGTGCCAAAGGCCATGACGCTGCGATATTGAACCGAAAAATGCAGCGCCTGGTTGGACGGCAGAAGCTGTCCCATCTCCGAGGCGCAAAAGCACATCTTTTCATGACGGGCGGTATTGGCCCGGCGTCGCCCGACGGTTGAACCATGCATATAGATACAATGGCGGTCTTCCGCGTAAATATAGGTCATCGGATGGACAAAGGGCTGATCATCCCAGCGGGTGGCAAAATACCCCATGGGCAGACGCTTGATCACCGCCCGTATCCAGTCGTCATCCTGTTTCAGATGGCCGCGCCGCTGCTGATGGGCCGGCCTGCTGTCCAGATCATATCCCCGGGCCATGCTTTATCCCCCCAAATCCTGTAATTTTGCCCTGATGTCATCCGGCAGGCTGATGGCGCGGCGTTTCTCCCTGTCAAAATACAGCCCGGTCAGGGTGGTTATGGCCGCAATATCCCTGCTCTCCCCATCGCGCATTTCATGGCGGAATTTGATTGATTTATCGGCAAATTCAATAATCTCGCTGTGAATGGTGATCACGTCCCCGGCCATAAGTTCCTTCTTATAGTGGATGACCTGCTCGACCGCGACCATGCCTTTTTGCTGATCGCGCATCTTCCTGCCGGAAAGGCCGATCTGTGAAAAGAAATTCCAGGTCGCCTCGTCAAATTTACCGACATAATACATGACATTCATGTGGCCCATATGATCACAATGCCAGGGAAATATTGTTCCCTGATAGGTTTGAAGGGGGTTTTCCATCATTTATTCTCGTTAATTGATTTCGGCTAATGTTAACCATGTTGCAGCCAATGTTCCAGCAGATAACGGGCGATGGCAATTTTTTGTGGCAGGACAATATTCTCAGTACCACCGCCTTCCAGCAGATTCAGCAGACTTGTCCTGTCAAACCACTGTGCATCCTGTAATTCATTGGTATCAATCGTAATTTCACTGGTCAGGGCGTCGGCCTGAACCCCGATCATCAGAGACGACGGGAACGGCCAGGGCTGGCTTTTGAGATAACGCACCGCCCCGACCCTGATGCCGGATTCTTCCCACACCTCTCGCCGGGTCGCTTCCTCTATGGTCTCCCCGGGTTCCATAAATCCGGCAAGGGCCGAATATTGGCCCTCCGGCCAGTCCCTGCCCCGCCCCATAAGACATTTATCCCCGGACGTCACCAGCATGATCACCACCGGGTCGGTACGCGGAAAATGTTCCCTGCCGCAGGCATCATTGGTGCATTTGCGGATATATCCCCCATGATCCGCCCGGGTCCGGTGGCCACAGCAGGAGCAGAAATGCCGCCGCGCCTGCCACTCAAGCAGCATCTTGCCGCGCCCGAGCAGAGCGGGCATATCGCTGAAACCCTGCGTGCTGACCTGAAGGGCGACAGAGCGCAGATCAATGAATTTTTCGTGGGCCGCAACAGCAGGTTTTCGCGGCAATCCTACGGCAAAAAAAGCAGTTTCACCATCAAGGCCGATAAAAACCCAGTCGGTTTTTGCCCAGTTTCCCCCGGTAATCATACTGACCTCTTCTGTGGTTTTAAAGACCGGCATCAGGCCATCCGCCACATTCATCAACGGTCGCCCGGCGACATAGATCAGGAAGCGACTCGACGGGTCGGTAATTTTTTTAAACAGCCAGCCGTCATCCGATCTTTTCTGGTCCGCAGGATCAAGGGGAAAACCGGCAAAGAAACATTTTTCTATGGTCATGAGGCCTCATATATTTCACAATATCCGGCGCGAGACTGCCACAGGGGCAAATTTTTTTCCAGCGGAATAAACAACTGACTTGATCTCGGGCAAAAAAGAGACCATATATGCGCCCGGGAGACTGGCGGACGACTGACCTGCCAATCCGGTCAGGCCCGGAAGGGAGCAGCCGTAACAGGATATGTCGGGTCGTTCAGTTTCCCACCATTACCGCCAAAAAATCAAACTCGTGACTGGCAAAAATATTGCCGGGGTTCTATAGTAGGGGAAAACAGCCCTTTTGCCCGAGGATTACGCCTGAATGTCAGATAGCCCCGTGACCAAACCTGATGAGAATTACCGGGTTCTTGCGCGAAAATACCGCCCCTCGAATTTTGATGAACTGATCGGACAGGACGCCATGGTCCGAACCCTGTCCAACGCCATCGAAAGCGGACGGCTGGCCCATGCCTTTATCCTGACCGGGGTGCGCGGGGTCGGCAAGACCACCACGGCGCGCATCATTGCCAAGGCGCTGAACTGCACCGGCCCGGACGGCAGCGGCGGGCCGGCCATATCACCCTGCGGGGTCTGTGAAAACTGCAAGGCCATTGCCGAATCCCGTCATGTGGATGTGATGGAGATGGATGCTGCGAGCCGTACCGGGGTTGACGATATCCGCGAGATTATCGAAGGAGTGCGCTATGCCTCGGTATCAGCACGGTTCAAGATTTATATCATTGACGAAGTCCATATGCTGTCGCGCAATGCTTTTAACGCCCTGCTGAAAACCCTGGAAGAACCGCCGGAACATGTCAAATTCATTTTTGCCACCACCGAAATCCGCAAAGTCCCGGTCACGGTGTTGAGCCGCTGTCAGCGTTTTGACCTGCGGCGGATTTCCATAGATCAGCTTAACGATCATTTCCGCAGGCTTGCCGAACTGGAAAATTACCAGATTGATGACAAGGCGCTGGCGATGATTTCCCGGGCCGCCGAAGGCTCGGTCCGCGATGGTCTGAGCCTGCTTGACCAGGCCTTTGCCCACGGGGCCGGCAATGTCAGTGAACAACAGGTGCGCGATATGCTCGGCCTCGCCGACCGGGCGCAGGTGCTTGACCTCTACAAGGCCGTAATGAAGGGCGAGACCGCAGATGCCCTGACCCGGTTACGCCACCAATATGATCACGGGGCCGACCCTGTGGTTATCCTGAGCGATATGCTCGAACTCACTCACTGGCTGACCCGGCTCAAAGTTGTGCCGGACGCCGGGGAGGATATCGTAACCTCCGAATCCGAACGCAAACAGGGGCTGGAAATGGCAACCGCCCTGACCATGCCGGTCCTGACCCGTGCCTGGCAGATGTTGCTCAAGGGACTGGAAGAAGTGCGTTTCGCCCCCTCTCCGCTGGCGGCGGCAGAGATGGTTCTGGTCCGCATGACCTATGCCAGCGGCCTGCCGACACCGGGGGACATGATCCGGCAACTGACAAAATCTCCTGAAGCTGGTGGCCCAAAGACCGGGAAAGAAACAAAGGCAAAGACCGCAGCACCGGCAACCCCCACCGGCAGTAACAGCCCGAAGGCCTTTAGGGTGATTGAAAGTCAGGGTCAGGCCAAAATCCTCGCCCGGGATGACCTGCCCGCCGAACATCATGATCCGTCGCCAAAAAGTTTTCAGGAACTTGTCGCCCTGTTCGAGCGCCATAACGAGGCCTCGATCGTCTTTCATCTGAATGACAATGCCCATCCGGGAAAATTTATTCCGGGCCGGGTGACCCTGCGCCTGAAGGATCAGACGCCGGACAACCTGATTGGCCGGATGAGCGAGTTGCTGAAACAATGGACCGGGCAAAGCTGGCTTATTTCCCAGACCCGGGAGCAAGGCGATGACACCCTTTATGAGCAGGAACAGGAGGCCGCGCGGGAATTACAGACCCGGCTAAGGGAAAATCCGCTGGTCAAGGCATTGCTCGACCGGTTTCCCGGGGCAAAAATTTCCGATATTCGCAAAAAGGTCGAGGAATTCACCCTGCTTGATGATGGCTCACCAGACTTTAATGATGATGCTTTCCTGGTCGGGGCGGATGAATTCGGCCTTGACCAACCATAGAAAAACATGACCTTACATATGGAGAAAATATGAAAAACCTTGGCAAAATGATGAAACAGGCCCAGGAGATGCAGGGTAAAATGGCCGAAATGCAGGCCGCGCTGGAAAAGGCCGAATGTGTTGGAGAATCCGGCGCCGGGCTGGTGTCCGTGACCCTGAACGGCAAAGGTAATATGAAGGGCCTGAAAATTGATCCGTCACTGTTTAACAGTGATGACGCCGAAGTGGTCGAAGACCTGATCATTGCCGCCTTCAATGACGCCAAAAGCAAGGTTGAAGTCCATAGCCAGAGCGAAATGGCCAAAATCACCGGCGGTCTGCAACTGCCGGAAGGTTTCACCCTGCCCTTTTAACCCCGTATCAAGGTCCCCCGTCCGTGTATCGCAAGGCTTCCTATGGCTCCGAACTTGATAAACTGATCCAGCTGCTCTCAAAACTGCCGGGGCTTGGGCCGCGCTCGGCCCGCCGGGCGGCGCTGCAACTGATCAAGCGCAAGGACCTGCTGATGCGCCCGCTCTCCACCGCACTTGCCGAGGTCGCCGAACATGTCAACCCCTGCTCGACCTGCGGCAATCTCGATACCTCTGACCCCTGTCATATCTGTGACAATTCGCGCCGGGACAATGCCACCCTGTGCGTGGTCGAGGATGTCGGCGACCTGTGGGCGCTGGAACGGGCCGGAGCTTACCGGGGCCGCTATCATGTTATCGGCGGCACCCTGTCGGCGCTTGACGGGGTCGGACCGGATGACCTGAATATCACCCCACTGATCGAAAGGGCATCGGACAGCCTTGTGACCGAGATTATCATCGCCACCAATGCCACCGTTGATGGCCAGACCACGGCCCATTATATTGCTGACCGGCTGAAGGACTGTAACGTCACCGTCAGCCGCCTCGCCCACGGGGTGCCGGTCGGTGGAGAGCTGGATTATCTCGACGACGGCACCCTGACCGCCGCCCTGAAATCCCGCCGGGCTTTTTAGGAACAGGCATATGATACATAAAGGCTCCTGCCACTGTGGCGCGATTGAATTTACCGTCAAGGCCCCGGACAGCCTTACAGTCAGCCGCTGCAACTGTTCAATATGTTCCATGACGGGCTTCGTTCATCTGATTGTCAAAAAGGCCGACTTTACCCTGCTCAGGGGAGAGGATAACCTGACCTGTTATCGTTTCAATACCGGGGTGGCCCAACATCTTTTCTGCAAGAGCTGCGGGGTGAAATCCTTTTACATTCCCCGGTCCCACCCGGACGGCGTCAGCGTAAATATCAACTGCCTTGACCACAGCACGATAGAAAACATTAGCTTTCAGGATTTTGATGGCCAAAACTGGGAAGATAATATCCACAATCTGACCTGAATGAATTTATTGCGCAAATGGGACAGGGTTAATCGGGTGCCGGTGGCTCAAGTGCAGCCTCGGGCGGCTCGGCTTCTTCGAGCTGCAGACCTTCGATCCTCTCGGCCCGGCTGGTGATTTTGCGGCTTGAGGTGGTGATTTCACCAATATCCTTTTCGGCAAGCTGGAAATGCTGCCGCAGATTGCCGACCCGCTTGTCAAGCCGCTCCACATCCTG
>JALUWZ010000080.1 GCA_027019205.1 Emcibacter sp. | reverse complement strand
TCGGCAGGGTGCGATATTCCGGATGGAGCGGAAAGGCCACTTTCCAGTCCATGGCCATTTTATAGACCGGTGAATTCTTTGCCGCCTCCAGCCAGCTGTGCGGCACCCCGTCTTTTTTCGCCTGGGCAATAACCTCCGGATCTTCGGGATCAAGGAAGATATCACACTGGGCCTGATAGAGATCCTCGACATCTTCCGCGCTGGCCGCCGCCTCAATCCGGTCGGCATCATAAAGCAGAACGCCGAGATAGCGAATACGGCCAACACAGGTTTCCGAACATACGGTCGGGTCCCCGGCCTCAAGTCGCGGATAGCAGAAGATACATTTTTCCGATTTTCCGCTTTCCCAGTTGAAATAGATTTTCTTGTAGGGACAGCCCGAGACACACATGCGCCAGCCCCGGCATTTATCCTGATCAATCAGCACAATACCGTCTTCCTCGCGCTTGTAGATCGCCCCGGACGGGCAGGCCGCGACACAGGCCGGATTCAGGCAATGCTCGCACAGGCGCGGCAGATACATCATAAAGGTATTTTCGAACTGGCCGTAGATTTCCTTTTCCATCTCGCCAAAGTTATAATCCTGCGAGCGTTTGGAAAATTCGCCGCCAAGAATCTCTTCCCAGTTCGGTCCCCATTCAGCCTTTTCCATCTTTTCCCCGGTGATCGCCGAATGCATCCGGGCGGTCGGCGGGGTTTTGACCTCGGGCGCCTTCTGCAGCCGCTCATATTCAAAGGTGAACGGCTCGTAATAATCATCAATTTCCGGCAGGTCGGGATTGGCGAATAATTTTGCCAATACCCGGAATTTGCCGCCAATCCTCGGGCGGAGCTTGCCATTGCCAAGCCGGGTCCAGCCGCCATTCCATTTATTCTGGTTTTCCCAGTCGCGGGGATAGCCGATCCCGGGCTTGCTTTCAACATTATTGAACCAGGCATATTCAACCCCGGCCCGTGATGTCCAGACATTTTTGCAGGTCACCGAACAGGTGTGACAGCCAATACATTTGTCCAGATTCAGGACCATGCCAATCTGTGCACGAATCTTCATTATGCCAACTCCTCATGGTCGTGATTGCCGGAAACACCATCCGCCGGTTCGTCCATCCATTCCGCCTTGTCCATCTTGCGACAAATAACGAATTCATCGCGGTTCGAACCGACGGTGCCGTAATAGTTAAAGCCGTAGGACAGCTGGGCATAGCCGCCAATCATATGGGTCGGCTTGACCACGGTGCGGGTCACCGAATTATGAATGCCGCCGCGCTTGCCGGTGACCGTCGAGCAGGGCGTATTGACGATTTTTTCCTGGGCGTGATACATCATGCACATGCCCTCATTGACCCGCTGGGACACCACGGCCCGACAGGCGATGGCGCCGTTGACATTGTAAAACTCGACCCAGTCATTATCCTCGACCCCGATTTTGGCCGCATCAATTTCACTCATCCAGACAATCGCCCCGCCGCGTGAGAGGGTCTGCAGCAGCAGATTTTCCGAATAGGTGCTGTGAATGCCCCATTTCTGATGCGGGGTGATCCAGTTGAGGGCGATCTGCGGGTTGCCATTATCCTTCTCGTCAATAATCGGCGCTATGGTTCTGGTATCTATCGGCGGCTTGTAAACGCAGAATCCCTCGCCAAAGTCGCGCATCCAGCTGTGATCCTGATAGAATTGCTGGCGCCCGGTCAGGGTGCGCCACGGGATCAGCTCATGCACATTGGTATAGCCCGCTGTATAGCTGACATGTTCATCCTCAAGGCCGGACCATGTGGGGGATGAGATGATCTTGCGCGGCTGGGCCTGAATATCACGAAAGCGGATTTTTTCATCCGCCTTGGGCAGGGCGAGATGTTTATGATGACGGCCAGTGAATTTCTCCAGCGCCCCCCATGCCTTGACCGCGACCTCGCCATTGGTTTCAGGGGCCAGCGACAGGATGACCTCGGTGGCGTCAATATCGCTGACGATCCGTGGCATGCCCTTGGAGACACCCTCATCCGTCACCACCCGGTTCAGGTCGCCAAGGAATTTATATTCGGTTTCGGTGTTCCAGCTGATGCCCTTGCCGCCATTGCCGACCTTGGTCATCAACGGCCCGAGCGCGGTAAATTTGCGGAAAGTATCGGGGTAATTACGCACCACATCGATATAGGCCGGCATGGTTTTGCCGGGAATCGGGTCGATCTCGCCCTTGCGCCATTCTTTGACCTCCAGCCCCTGGGCCAGTTCCGCCGGGGTGTCATGGAGGATCGGCAGCGCCACAACATCGGTTTCTTCCCCGAGATGGCCCGGACAGAGTTCAGAGAATTTCTCGGCAAGGCCCTTATATATGTCCCAGTCACTGCGGGATTCCCAGGCCGGATCAACCGCGCGGCTCAGGGGATGAATGAAGGGGTGCATATCGGATGTATTCAAATCATTCTTCTCATACCATGTCGCCGATGGCAGGACGATGTCAGAATACAGACAGGTGGTTGACATGCGGAAATCGAGGGTCACCACAAGGTCAAGCTTGCCTTCCGGTGCCTTGTCATGCCAGACAACCTCGCCGGGCCTTTGTTCGCCCAGCTCGCCAATATCCTGCCCCAGTACGCCGTTCTGGGTGCCGAGCAGATGCTTGAGCATATATTCATGGCCCTTGCCGCTGGAGCCGAGGATATTGGAGCGCCAGATAAACATGTTGCGCGGAAAGTTGCGCGGATCATCCGGGTCTTCGCAGGACATGTGCAGCGAGCCATCCTTCAGCCGCCCGGCAATATAGTCGGCGGTCGGAAGCCCGGCCTCCTTCGCCTTTCTGGTAATTTGCAGCGGATTTTCCTCTAATTGCGGCGCCGAGGGCAGCCAGCCCATTCTTTCGGAACGGACATTGCAGTCAATCAGCGAATAATCCTGCCATTTCTTCTTGTCGGCCAGCGGCGAGAGAATTTCATCCACCCCGAGCTTTTCATAGCGCCACTGGTTGGAGTGGGTATAGAAAAAGCTCGTACCAGCCATATGGCGCGGCGGACGGTGCCAGTCAAGGGCGAAGGCCAGCGGTTGCCAGCCGGTCTGGGGCCGGAGCTTTTCCTGGCCGACATAATGGGCCCAGCCACCACCGGACTTGCCGATACAGCCGCACATCACCAGCATATTGATCACGCCGCGATAATTCATATCCATATGATACCAGTGATTGACCGCCGCGCCGATAATGACCATCGACCGTCCCCGGGTCTTGTCGGCATTTTCGGCAAATTCACGGGCGACCCGGATGACTTTCTCGCGCGGCACCCCGGTAATCTTCTCCTGCCATGCCGGGGTATAGGGTTTGTCTTCGTCATAACTGCCCGCGACATTATCCCCGCCGAGACCGGTATCCACCCCGTAATTGGCCGCCATCAGGTCAAAGACCGTGGCGACATATTTATCGCCGTCACGGGTGTGGATTTTGCGGACCGGAACATTGTGAAACAGAATACTGTCATGGTCAGTCTCTTTGAAAATCGGCTGCCCATGCGCCTTGTTGCCAAAATAGGGGAAGCCGACCGAGAGGACTTTATCATGCTGCTTGACCAGAGACTTGACCGGCCAGATTTCATGACCGCTTTCGAGATTCTTGGCCTCCAGATTCCAGTGACCGTCTTCACCCCAGCGCGACCCTATGGTGCCATTGGGGATCACCACCTTGCCGCTGTTGGCATCAATAACAACAGGCTTCCAGTCCGGGTTGTTTTTCTGGCCCATGTCATCCTCGAAGTCAGATGCCCGCAGGGTACGGCCCGCCACATTGACCCCGTCCTGACTGTCAATCATGACCAGAAAGGGCATATCGGAATAAAGCCGGGTATAGTCATCAAAATAGTCGCTCTGGCCTTTGGTATGATATTCTGTCAATATCACATGCCCCATGGCCATGGCCAAGGCAGAATCGGTACCCTGACGCGGGTTAAGCCACATATCGCTCAACTTGGCAACCTCGCTGTAATCCGGGGTTACCGAGACGATCTTGGTGCCTTTATAGCGCACCTCGGTAAAGAAATGGGCGTCCGGCGTCCTGGTCTGGGGCACATTGGACCCCCAGGCGATAATATAGGATGAATTATACCAGTCCGCGCTTTCCGGCACATCGGTCTGCTCGCCCCAGGTTTGCGGCGAGGCCGGTGGCAGGTCGCAATACCAGTCATAAAAGCTCAGACACACCCCGCCAATCAACGACAGATAACGCGCCCCCGAGGCATAGGAGACCATTGACATGGCCGGAATCGGCGAAAAGCCGATAACCCGGTCCGGACCATAGGTTTTGGCCGTATAGATATTGGCGGCGGCGATGATCTCATTCGCCTCATCCCAGCCAACCCGGACCATCCCGCCCAGACCGCGCGCCTGTTTATAGGATTTGGCCTTGTCCTGATCCTCGACAATATTGGCCCAGGCCGTTACCGGATCGGCATAGACATTTTTTGTCTCGCGCCATAATTTCACCAGTCGGCTGCGAATCATTGGATATTTGAGCCGGGCGGAGCTATAGAGATACCAGCTGTAACTCGCCCCGCGCGAACAGCCGCGCGGTTCATGGTTGGGCAGATCGGCCCGGGTCCGGGGATAGTCGGTCTGCTGGGTTTCCCAGGTCACCAGCCCGCCCTTGACATAGATTTTCCAGCTGCATGAGCCGGTGCAGTTCACCCCGTGGGTAGAGCGTACAACCTTGTCATGGGACCAGCGCCCCCGGTAGGCCCGCTCCCACCCCCGGTCTTCATTGGTGGTAATCCCGTGTCCGTCAGAAAATGTTTCGGGACGCTCTCTGGTAAAAAATGTCATTTTGTCCAGAAAATGGCTCATATCTATAGTCCTTAATCAAAATTTCAGGGTTTTTATCGTCTTACGGATTCTTCACATAAGCGCCGGGACGAAGATAAAACCACCAGTTAATCACAATGCACACCGCATAGAATATGGCAAATCCGTAAAGGGCATATTCCGGTGTGGCCGCCTTGATCTGCTCGCCCAGCACCTTTGGAATGATAAAGGCACCGTAAGCCGCCACCGCAGATGTCCAGCCAAGCACCGGACCGGCCTGTTCCTTGTCAAAAACCATGGCAATGGTACGGAAAGTCGAGCCGTTGCCTATCCCGGTCGCGGCAAAAAGAATCAGAAACAGAATCAGGAAGGGGACGAAATACTGTTCCGGTGTCGCAGAGGCATAGGCCAGCTGCATGAAATACGCCACACCAAGCGCACAGACCACCATGATGACTGAAATATACTGGGTCACCCTTGCCCCGCCAAGCTTGTCGGCAATCATGCCGCCGATCGGCCTGATCAGCGCCCCGATAAATGGTCCGGTCCAGGCAAACATCAGGGCGCTCGGCCCGCCCGGATTGGCGGTATTATGAGTCATCACCCCGTTAACCAGAATATGCTGATAGCCAAAAACTACCTTGATCGCCAGACCAAAAGCCGCCGCATAGCCGATGAAGGAACCAAAGGTCATGGTATAGATTACCGTCATCGCCCAGGTATGTTTGTTATTGAAGATTTTATACTGATGTTTCAGATTGCTGCCGACCTCGCCCGGAATAAGTTTCAACAGGAAGACCGTAAGCGCAATCACAATCGGCAGGACAATCCATTTGCTCACGCCCCATCCGGATGTCGGCAGTCCGGTCGTGGTATTGGGCAGCATCAGCCACAAGCCCGCCGCCGCCGCGACAAAACCCAATATCAGCATAAAGGAAATCTTGCCGAAAATACCAATCGGATTGCCCAGATTCGGTGAGACATGCTTGTCGGTAATATTATTCATCCCGAACCAGCCGGCAAAGGCCAGCGGCACCAGAAACAGCAACCAGACAAAGCCGGCATTCTGAATATAAGTCGGGGTTCCTGCCGGAATTTTGCCGATCAATGTGCCACTGGTATGTTCGAGGATCATCGGATCACCGCCGAAAATGCCAATGGTCATAAACAACGGCACCAGAATCTGCATGGTGGTCACGCCGAAATTGCCCAGACCCGCATTCATGCCGAGGGAATAGCCCTGAACTTTTTTCGGGTAAAAGAAACTGATATTGGACATGGAAGAGGCAAAATTACCACCGCCAAAACCGGATAAAAACGCCAGTATCTGGAATTGCCACAAGGGGGTATTGATATCCTGTAGCGCAAAACCGGTGCCAATGGCCGGAATCATCAACAGCGCTGTGGTAAAGAATATGGTATTGCGCCCCCCGGCGATACGGATAAAGAACGTACTCGGGATACGCAGAGTTGCCCCGGTCAACCCGGCAATCGCCATCAGGGTGAAAAGCTCGCCCTTGGCAATGGGAAAGCCGAGATTTAACATCTGTACGGTTATAATTCCCCAGTAGAGCCAGACGGCAAAACCGCAAAGCAGGCTCGGAATTGAAATCCACAAATTTCTGGTGGCGATTGCCTTGTCCCGGGATTCCCACTCATCCGGGTCTTCCGGATTCCACTGTTTAATATCTTCGGCCATAGTCTTTATCCTCAAATTCTGTAAAAATTATTCTCTAAACTGCGCCTGTGACTATTCTGCACTTCTTGAATCAAGTTCCGGCAGATAGCGCGGGTCATTCAATTCCGGCATATCCCGGCGGTTCATCCGTATGATGGCGAAATGCATCCACAGCAGGGCAATACTGATCAAGACCGTCAGCAGCATGAAACAGCTGGTCCAGACCCCGATCATGTCATTCATAATGCCAAAGGTAATTGGCAGAACAAAACCGCCCAGACCGCCAATCAACCCGACGACGCCGCCAACGGCCCCCACATGACCCGGATAATAGACCGGAATATGCTTGTAGACCGCAGCCTTGCCCAGTGACATAAAGAAACCAAGCACAACCGTCAGGAAAACAAACAGCCACAGCGGAATGGTAAGATTAAAACTGATCGGCCCCTCTATGCCCGCAACCGTGTAGTCGGTCGCCGGATAGGACATGATAAAGGTCGCAACAACCGCAACGCCGAATGTCCAGTACATCACCCTTCGTGCCCCGATACGGTCAGACAGCCAGCCGCCGAGCGCCCGGAAAATACTGCCCGGCAACGCATAGGCCGCCGCCAGCATCCCGGCAGTTTTAAGGTCAAGACCGTAAGCCCCGACATAATAACGCGGCAACCACAGAGCAAGCGCGACAAACCCGCCGAAAACAAAGAAATAATAGAGAGAGAACCGCCAGACCTGGATATTTTTCAATGGTTCCATCTGTTCCAGGAAAGAGGCATGTTTAATGCCCTTTTCCCGGCGCTCACGCACGGCGGGATCATCTTTGGTGAAAATGAAATACAAGATGGCGGTGACCAGCAGGATTATGGAATAAACCCGGGCGACGCCCTGCCATTGCCCGTCCATGACAATTAACAGGAACGGCGCCCCGAAATTGGTTATCGCCGCCCCGACATTACCCATACCAAAGATACCAAGGGCCGTCCCCTGACGTTCTTTGGAATACCATGTGGAAACATAGGCAATCCCGACCGCAAAGCTGCCCCCCGCCAGACCAACCCCGAGGGCCGCGACCAGAAACATCGGATATGTCGACACAAGGGTCAGAAGATAGGCTGCAACCGCCGTAATAACCATCTGGAAGGTATAGACGATACGGCCCCCATACTGATCAGACCAGACACCGAGGAATATACGACTCAATGACCCGGTGAGGATCGGTGTTGCCACCAGAATGCCAAACTGGGTATCCGACAGGCCCAGATCCATTTTGATTTTCAGACCGATGATGGAAAAGATTGTCCAAACGGCAAAACAGACCGTAAAGGCCAGTGTACTTGCTATCAGTGCCTGTTTCTGCTCGCCCCCGGTTACGTTTGCTACATTCATGGCTAAGTCCCTTTTATCAATTATTTAGTCAAATTGACTTTTTGTAGCCTTACATTAGGGAAAAAACCGGTCACTGAATTTGACTTTGGTCAAATAAGTTCAAATAACCTGAAAAAAAATTATCTCTCGAAACCGGCAACTTTTTGACGACAAAACTTGTGGGTTACGAAAAACTGCTTTACTATCGTTGCGGGTATAAATTAACGATCAACATAATATTTATGAATGAAACACTTATTTTTCTCGGCAATGCCATGCATGAAATGCAGGCGGAGAGAGGCTGTGCTGTTCTTTTCGTCAGCAGCAAGGGCAGACTTTTCAAAAACGAGTTGCTGGGAAGCTTTGAAAAGACACTTGCGGCCTTCGATAATATCCGCCGTGAGCTTGGGAAATGGCGTGAAATTCATGCCTATGACGATGAATTTCTTGACCGGATAAGGATTGTTCTGGATAACTCGGAAACGGTCAAATCCCGCCGGAACAGAATCCTCAATCTCGAATTCAATGCCACCGAAATCATCAGCGGCTACAGCCATCAGGTTATCAGCCCGCTGATGGACATCATGGTTCTGGCGGCATTATCCGACAAAAAAAACGACCCGGCAAAGGTCAGCGCCTATTCCTATTTCCTGCAATATAAGGAAAAATTTGGCCGGGAGCGGGCATTGGGCGCCCGGGGGCTGGTGACAAAATCCTTCAATGACCAGGAGTTTCTTGACCGTTTCCGCTTCCTTCTTTCCGAACAGGACAGCTTTCAGCGTACCTTTTTTGCCATGGCTGATGCCCGGCAAAAAAGAATTTATGACAGCATCATTCATGGCAGTGCCGTGCGCCGGCTGTCGGAAGTTCATAAAAGTCTGCAGCTTAAAAAAAATCATAGTATGCCGGAAATCTCCCCGACGGAATGGTTCAGGCTGACCTCCGAGAAGATTGACCTGATGAAAAAGGTTGAAAATAAACTGGTGGAAAATCTGCCGAATGATGCCGCAAACGCAGATGACGGGTCGCAGGCCTCCCGGGTTCAGGTTCACCGCCCGGTCGAAGGCATAACATCCCAACAGCGGAATTTTATCGAGGAATTACCGTTTTTCATGAATCTGCCCGAGGATATTACCTCGGGTTTGCTGCAACATGCCCAGGTACGGGGATATAAAAAAGGCAAATTACTCTTTCTCGAAGGGGAGGTGTCCAGTCGGCTTCATATCATCCTCAGCGGCTGGGTAAAATTATTCAAGGGGACATCCGGCGGTGACGAGACCGTACTTCAAATGCTCACATGTGGTGATATGATTGCCGAATCGGCGGTTTTCCTCAATGCCCCCTATCCGGTCAGCGCCCAGGTGGCAAAAAAATCCGTCGTCCTGACCCTGCCCGCACCGATTATCCGCGAAAGGATAAAGGAAAATAACGAACTCGCCCTCAGGGTCCTCGCCGGCATTTCCCAGCATTCCCACAGCCTCATTCAGGAATTCGAAAATATCCGGCTGAAACCGGCCACGGAACGGGTCGGCTGGTTCCTGCTCAAACTTCTGCTCGATCAGGGAAAGATACCCGACCTTGTCGAACTGCCCTATGACAAATCGCTGATTGCCTCCTATCTTGATATGAAGCCCGAGACGTTCTCCCGTACCCTTAAACGCTTCCGGGACCGGGGTTTTGAAATCAATAAAAGTTCTGTCATCCTGCCCAATATCAGTGCCCTGTGCGGTTTTTGTGACCATGATCTTGCCGCCGCCTGCAAGAAACACGGCACCCCGGAATGCCCCAATCCGGAATGTAGCCGGGCCAGCGTTGCAGATTTCTGACTATTATTGATTCACATCAAGTCTGGCTTTTTTATTTACTTTATGTATAATCACAGGCAATGGGACATTATACAATGTCCACTCCGAAGCCTTCGACCCTAAACCCTTGTCCGGGCATGGTTCGTTGGCCGCAGGCTTTAATCAGACCTGCCGGGTCAGAGTGAAAACGCGCTGGCCTCCCGTGCTTGGAAAGGAGCATAAAGTGAATCTGACCCCCGTGAGGATGCCTGTCAGGGCATCCGACAGACTGGTTGATAAATATGACAGGGAATTTCCCTATCTGCGCCTGTCGATTACCGATATCTGTAATTTCCGTTGCGAATATTGTCTGCCGGACGGCTATCATTGCCGGACCAGACCCGAATTCCTCAGCCGGGAGGAAATCCGCCGACTGGTGACGGTGTTTGCCGACCTCGGGGTATGGAAGGTCCGGCTGACCGGTGGCGAACCGAGCATCCGCAGGGATTTTAGCGAAATTATCGAAATGGTCTCGCATCTTCCCGGCATTAAAACCACGGCTTTTACCACCAATGGCTACCGGCTGCTGGCCAATGCCGAAAAATGGCATGATGCCGGAATCAGAAATCTCAATGTCAGTGTTGACAGCCTCGATCCTGATCTGTTTCACAAAATTACCGGTCATGACAGGCTGAAAGATGTGCTGGCCGGCATCGAAAAATCCCTTGATGTCGGCTATGACCAGGTCAAGATAAATGTGGTTCTGCTGAAAGACATCAATGATAACGCGCTGACTGACTATATGGAATATATCCGCCAGCGGCCCGTCACCGTGCGCTTCATTGAACTGATGCAGACCGGTGACAATCTGGCCTATTTCAAACGGCGCCACCGCTCGGCACAGGTCATCCGCACGGAACTTGTCCGTCAGGGCTGGACCGAAAATATCCGCGTGAACGGCGCCGGTCCGGCGGTCAATTTCACCCATCCCGATTATCAGGGGGCCATTGGCCTGATTGCGCCCTATTCAAAGGATTTCTGTCTGGCCTGCAACCGGCTTCGGGTGACAGCAACCGGCGATCTGCGCCTGTGTCTGTTCGGCGATATCGGCATTCCGCTGCGTGATCTGTTGCAAAGCGATGACCAGATGCCGGCGTTAAAAAAACGCATTATCAAACAGCTTGACCATAAGAAATCCTCGCATTTTCTGGCTGACGGCGAAACCGGCCTGATCCCCAACCTGTCCTCGACCGGGGGATGAACAGCGATGAAGCTGCGTATTGATCCGAAAAAAATCAGCTTTCGTCTTGATCTTGATGAAGTTGGAATTCTGTTGAAAGAAGGCAGACTTCAGGCGAAAACACCGTTACCGGACGGCGAGCTGTGCTATGAAATCATCTGCCTGCCGCCGGGGTCTCCTTCTGACTTTCAAACCGACTTTCAGAAGGGCAGCAACATCTTTACCCTGTGGCTCGCCCGGGATATTATTGAAGCACATATTGCCCGCCTGCCCTCCCTGCGGGGTATCATATGTCACTTCCCCACCCGGGACGGGGATATGCTTGATGTTTGCCTCGAAGTCAATCTGAAGAAAAAGATCAAGCGGTCCTTAGAATAATGACATAGCCCAGAACGGCAAGACTGAGCAGCCAGAAAACCATATAGAAGATCATCGCATTCCGGGCTTTTTTCTTTTCATACCATGTGCGCGGCTGCACCCCCTTGAACAGGAAAACCAGCTTGGCCGACAGATTGACACAGACGATATTCACCGCCAGCAATAATGCCGCCCCGCCCGCCAGATCATAATGTCCCGCGCCCAGCATAATCCCGACCGTCGCCCCCGGCGGCAATAATGCCACCGCCACCATCACCCCGACCAGAACGCTTGAAATTCCGCTGGCCAGTGACAGCACCGCCGCCGCGCCGGACACCAGCGCCAGGGCAATACTGTCAAACCCGACCGTGGTCCGCGACAGAAGTTCAGGCCCGCTAAGTTCATCCGGCCACCAGGTCCCCCAGACCAGCCCGAGCGAAAAACTGAGCAGCAGGGCAATCAGAAAGCCCAGCGCCATGGTTTTCAGGGCATTCCTCATCAAGTCCAGATCGCCGAGCGCCGTTGACAGGGCAAGGGCGAGGTTGGGACCGAGCAGCGGCGCAATCACCATGGCCCCGATCACCACGGCAATATTATTTTCGATCAGGCCGATCCCGGCGACGATCGTCGAAAAAACTACCAGCAATATAAAGCTGGTGCCGCTTTCGGCCCCGCGCGCGACATCGGCATATAGCTCGTCCCGGCTGATGCCGGAAAAAGTCCTGGCCGCTTTGGGCTTGGGGGCATTTTCTGCCGCCTCCGTCACGACCTTGGCGGCAGGTTTGGGCAGAATGGCCTCGACCGGCTGAATCACTATGCGGGCTATCTGGTTTTTCAGGAAAAGTGTCTGCAGATGGTCGGTCACGGTCTGGACATCCTGGGTGCGAACCAGCAGCGCATGGCCGAGGGCGTCCGGCCCGACCGGCCAGCTGTCAACGACTTTATCGATCAGGCTGACCTTCTGCGCCAGATCACCGGCGGCTTCGCGAATATGTATCTGAATTATTCTGTGGCTCATACGCACCCCTTCTGACTTTATTTATAGCAAAGGAAATCCTTTCTGGCACCGGATATTTTTATCGGATATGATATTGCCATGAACAGAAATGAAAATTTATCCGCTTTGCTCACACAGCTTGGACCCCTTCTTGGCGACCGCCTGAGCATATCCGGGGCTGTCCGGCGGCATCATGGCGAGGAATTGACCCATTATGAGGCCTGTCCACCCGATGCGGTTGTCTGGCCGGAAAATACTGAAGAGGTCAGCCAGATTGTCACCCTGTGCAACGCCCATGAAATTCCGGTCATTCCCTACGGCGCCGGTACCGCGCTGGAGGGGCATTTCCTTGCCATTCACGGCGGCATAACACTGGATTTCAGCCGGATGAACCATATCCGGGCGATCCACCCGGAGGATATGGACTGCGTGGTCGAGGCCGGGGTGACCCGCGAACAGCTCAACCATGAAATCCGG
>JALUWZ010000079.1 GCA_027019205.1 Emcibacter sp. | reverse complement strand
TATTTCCCGTGCCGCAGCATCTTCGAGCAGAAGCCGCCGGACCACAAGGGCGCGGGCGGCCTCCAGCCGGGCAGCATCCACATCCGGAGCCGGGTGGTTGATCATCTCCCGGTGAACCTCATCATCGGAAATTTCGCGTTTATTGACAAATACAGGCATCGGAAACCCCTTTCAATATCCTTTTCAATATCCCCGGCCACGGCGCCGGACAATCTGATAGCCGGAGCGGAAAATATATTTCACCGGCACGCTGAGCATATGAACCAGCCGGGTGAAGGGAAAAATCACGAAAATACTCAGCCCGAGGAACAGATGAACCTTGAACACCCATGGCTCATGCAGGACATAATCCGCCGCCCCGCTGCGGAAGGTCATGATATGCTGCGCCCAGTTGGCCAGCGCCACCATCGACGAGCCATCCATATGCTGCGCCGAGAAGAAAATCGTCGTCAGCCCGAGAATAAGCTGGATATAAAGAACCCACAGCAGCAGAATATCGGAAAATTTAGAGGTGGCGCGAATGCGTTTGTCGGTCATGCGGCGATAAAGCAGCATCGTCAGGCCGATAAAACAGATACTGCCCAATATGCCACCGCCAACCATGGCCATGACCTGCTTGGCCTCGGTCGTGATCACAAGATGATACAGGCTTTCCGGGGTCAGCAGACCAACCAGATGGGTAAAGAACAGCAGGATGATACCGATATGAAACAGGTTGCTGCCGATCCGCATGCCTTTTGAGCGCAAAAGCTGGCTTGACCCCGCCTTCCAGCTATACTGGTCCCGGTCATAGCGTAATATTGACCCGACAATCAGCACCGTCAGGGCAAAATAGGGATAGAGTCCAAAGACCAGATGATTGAGAAATAATGAGAGGGATTCCGGCATGTCACTGGCCTCCGTTTGCGGTTTCGTGAACAATATTCTGCAAGGCTTCGGTCGCCTGCGGGAAGGCGTTGCAGTCACTGCAATCGGACGATGTCATATCATCCTTGTCAAAAGCGGCGCTTTCCTCCCATGCGGCATCAATATCGGCGAGGCTGATCTTTTCCAGCGGGGCCTCGCGCAGCTTCGCCAGCATATCCTGATCGGGCTTTGCCTTCGAGAGGGCTTCGAGCGCGGCGAATATCACCGCATAGGCGGCGTTGCGTTTTTTCAGCTTGACGCCGATGGCCGCAATCACATTGATCGCATCACCTAGCAGCTCCGCAGCCTCCTCAAACTGACATAGGGACAGATATTCGAGAAACAGCGGCAGATGATCCGGCAGATCACCTGATGAAACATACAGCCCCTTTGATGCGTAGGTCTCCACCAGATTGACCATCGCCTGTCCACGGTCACGGCTCTCGCCGTGAATATGCTCGAACAGCTGCAAACAATGGGCGCGCCCGCGATCAAACAGCTCAACATAATTTTCCTGGATTTGATAGATATCCTGTGAGGCAAGCTCCCGGGCAAAGCCCCTGATCTTCCTGCGGTGACGGGCAGGCAGCAGCCCCTCGTCATCGAGAATATCCACCATCTCGTCAAGATGGCTGATTAAGTCCGCCTCGGGATAGGTCAGGAAAAGACCCAGTATTTTGAAAGTTTTCATCACGTTATCTCCTGACCTTTCCGCTTAGGGTATTTTTATGGGTCGGGGTGCCAAACAGATTGACCTTTGTCTGCCCCCCGTCGCCGCAGCCATTGCCAAAGCTGAAGCCGCAGGAGCCACGGGTTTCAAAGGCAATCTCATTGTCAAAAGCGGTCTCGCCGGCATATTCCCGGTGATTGGTCGGGATGACAAAACGGTCCTCATAACTGGCGAGCGCCATAATCCGGTACATATCGGCAAGGGTGTTTTCGTCCAGCCCGACCTTGTCGAGAATATCGGTATCACCAACGCCCTCTACGGTCTTGCCGCGCATGAATGCGCGCATCGCCAGCATCCTTTCCAGCGCATGTATCACCGGCCCTTCCTTGCCGCCGGTCAGCATATTCGCCAGATATTTTACCGGGATTCTAAGGTCACGGACATCCGGGATAACCCCGCCCTGCTTCATCCTGTCATCCTCAAGGGCGGACTGAATTGGCGATAACGGCGGAATATACCATACCATCGGCAGGGTGCGATATTCCGGATGGAGCGGAAAGGCCACTTTCCAGTCCATGGCCATTTTATAGACCGGTGAATTCTTTGCCGCCTCCAGCCAGCTGTGCGGCACCCCGTCTTTTTTCGCCTGGGTAATAACC
>JALUWZ010000078.1 GCA_027019205.1 Emcibacter sp. | reverse complement strand
GGACATCGGATATGAAGGGCTTTATTGCCTGTGTATTGTCTGCGGTGCCGAAATTTGTCCGGGCGGAGCTTGCGGAACCGCTGCATCTGGCTTTTTCCTATGACGAGGAAACCGGCTGCACCGGGGTGAAAAGTCTGGTGGAACATGTGCGCGGGATGACGGTAAAACCCCGGGCCTGTATCGTCGGCGAGCCAACAGAAATGAAGGTGGTCAATTCCCACAAGGGCATATTCCATCTGCTGACCCGGGTCCAGGGCCTTGAGGCCCATTCCAGCACTGACCGGGGGCTTAATGCGGTAATGTATGCGGCGGATATGATCAGTTTTCTTAATGATCTGGCCGAGGAAATGAGACAGCGGACACCATTGGTTGACGGCTTTGATCCGCCCTATACCACGATCCATGTGGGCCGGATCAAGGGCGGGACTGCGGCCAATATCACCCCGTCATACTGTGAATTTGAATGGGATATCAGGCCGCTACCGGGCGGCGATCAGGAAGAAGTACTGGCACGCTTTAACAGCTATGTTGACGGGCATATCCTGCCGTCGATGCGCGAGCGGTCAAAGGAACATGCCCGGGTGGAAACCAATATATTGTCCCATGTGCCGTCATTGCTGCCCGAAACCGGCTCATCGGCGGAAACGCTGGTGCTGGCGCTTGCAGGCCAGAATGACGTGTCCGTGGTGTCCTACGGGACCGAGGCCGGAATTTTTCAGGCCACCGGCGGGGTGCCGACCGTGGTCTGCGGTCCGGGCAGTATATTGCAGGCCCACAAGCCCGATGAATATATTGACCTTGGCCAGCTTGCGTCCTGTGATGATTTTCTTGACCGGCTGCTGGCTATGATTAAAAAAACGGAATGAATAATGTCAGTGATTGAAGCGATAAAAAACCGCAACAGCGGCGCCATGATGTCGGAGGAGGATATTGATCCCGCCCTGATCAAACAAATTCTTGATGCGGCGGTCTGCTCACCGGTTCACCTGCGGACCAATCCGTGGCGCTTTCTGGTGATCAGTGGGGCGGGACGTGAGCGGCTCGGCGATTATATGGCCCGGCGTCTGGCCCGTGACATGGATGAACCGGACAGCCCGAAGAACCGCAAATATCTTGACAGAATTCGTCAAAAAGCCTTTCGCGCCCCGGTGATTATTGTTGCTGCCGCCGCAAAATCACAGATTCCGCAGGCGATAATGAGGGAGGATGTGGCCTCGGTCGCTGCCGCCTGTCAGAATATTCTGCTCGCCGCGTCGGAGCTCGGCCTTAATGCCATATGGCGCAGCGGGGACATGACCTATGACCCGGCAACGGCTGACTTTCTTGGCTTCGAGGCGGGAACGGAACTGGTCGGCTTCATTTATCTCGGCCACCCGGCCCAGGAGCCTTCAGCCAAAGAGCGGCCAACATCGGAAGCTTTCACCAGATGGCTGGAAAATTAACGGAAGGATAATCTTATGGATTTGGCAATCACCGGGCGCACGGCGCTGATAACCGGCGGATCAAAAGGGCTGGGCTTTGCCAGTGCAGAGGCTTTGGGCCGTGAGGGGGCGAAGCTTGTCCTCGCCGCCCGGACCGAAAGCACGCTCACGGATGCCGCCCGAAAACTTGATGCGGTGCCGATTATCGCCGACCTCGCGCAGCGGGCCGGGGTGTTGGGCTGTATTGACGATACAAGGGACGCCATCGGCAATCCGGATATTCTGGTGATCAATAGCGGTGGCCCGGCCCCGGCGACCTTTGCCGAGACCACCCCGGATGGCTGGCGCGTGGCGGCAGATCAGCTGTTTCATTTCACGATTGAGATGCTGGACGCCTTCCTCGCGCCGATGAGGGAAAAAGGCCGGGGCCGGGTGGTGGTGATCACCTCTTTTGCCGCCCGGGAGCCGATTGCCAATCTGCTTTATTCCAACGCATTGCGGGCCGGGCTGCACGGATTGATCAACAGTATTGCCGCCGAGGTCGCCGGGGACGGGGTGACCATAAACGCGGTGATGCCGGGTTATATAAAGACCGACCGCATGACCGGAATCGGCCTTGACCTCGACAGGATAGCCGCAACAATTCCGGCAAAACGCCTTGGCCGTCCCGAAGAGGTCGGTGATCTTGTCGCCTTTCTCTGCTCTGATCGTGCCGCCTATATCACCGGGCAGGCGATAGCCTGTGACGGTGGCATCCTGAAGGGGATATAGCCTGTTTCCCGAAACACCATATCAGGATGCCCTTCGGGGGGTGAGTTCATTATTTTTCTTCAAACTCCTGACGGCTAAAATTGCAATTTCTCCATATTTTCCCATTACTACTCCCTATCATTCGTCATCCTCGGGCTTGACCCGGGGAACCAGAAAACAGCCAGTGGACTGGTTCATAACAACTTGATTAATATAATATATTTTTCAAGATTCTGGATTGCCGCCTACGCGGCAATGACAATAAATTATACTCAAGAACCTCTAATAATATCTTTGGCCGCGACCATTTGCCAAGGAGTGGACAGCATCAGAAGTCTTCACCGGATGGCTGAAAATCAGGGAGCATTATTTCCCGAAACACCATATCAGGATGCTTTTCTGGGCGTGAAGGCGGTTTTCGGCTTCGTCCCAGATGACCGAACGCGGGCCGTCAATCACCTCGCCGGTGACTTCCTCGCCACGGTGGGCCGGCAGGCAGTGCATGAACAGGCTGTCGCGGTTGCTCAGGTCCATTAATTTCCGGTTGACCTGATAGGGGGCGAGGATAGCTATGCGCGCGTCAATATCGCTATCGCCCATGGAAATCCACGTGTCGGTGATGATACAATCAGCTCCCTCGACAGCCTGTGCCGGGTCATGGGTCAGGGTGACTTTGCCACCATTATTTGCCGCCCATTCCATCACCTGCGTCGGCGGGCAGAATTCTTTCGGGCAGGCCAGCGTCAGCTCGCAATCAAACAGGACGGCGGCGTGAATCCACGACACGGCGACATTATTGCCGTCGCCGGACCAGGCGATTTTTTTACCCGTGATCGGGCCGCGATATTCTTCAAAGGTCAGGACATCGGCCATGATCTGACAGGGGTGGGAATAATCGGTCAGGGCGTTAATCACCGGGACTGTTGCATGGGCCGCCATGTCAAGCAGCGAATCATGGCTGTCGGCCCGGAGCATCACAGCATCGACAAAGCCCGACAGGACATGGGCAGTATCGGCCACGGTTTCCCCGCGACCAAGCTGCATGTCATTACCCTGCAGGACGATGGCCTTGCCGCCGAGCTGATGGATGGACATTTCAAAGGAAACCCGGGTTCGGGTGGACGGCTTTTCAAATATCATCGCCAGACTCTTGTCGGCAAGGGGACGGTCGGGATGGATAAATCCTTTGCCGTGGCCTGTTTCGGTCGCAATGATTTTCAGCGCCCGGGCCTTGTCAATAATATCCCGGGCCTCCCCTCTGGTCAGGGTGGCAAGGTCAAGAAAATGCCGGTAAGGTTTTTTCAGATTGAAATTGCTCATGAGTCTTCATCGGACGGGGGTTCCGGCATGTCCTCCCTGATGTCGGCGCAGGTTTTTTCAAGCTTTTCAAGCGCCTCGTCAATATGTTCCTGCTCAATGATCAGCGGCGGCAGCAGGCGCAGGGTATGATCCGCCGCCCCGACAGTTAACAGGCCATGTTCAAGGGCTTTTGCGACAAAAACCGGCGGCTCTACCGCAAGCTTCAGGCCGAGCATCAGGCCGATACCGCGCACCAGCTCAATAACATCCGGATATTTGTTGCGCAATGTCATCAGGCCTTTCCTGAGCGCGTAGGACATTTTCTCGACATGATCGAAAAACCCGTCGGCCAGTATTATATCCAGTACCTTGTTGCCAACCGCCATCGCCATGGGATTGCCGCCATAGGTCGAGCCGTGACTGCCCGGGGGCATGGCGCGTCCGACTTTTTCAGTGGCAAGGCAGGCCCCCATGGGAAAGCCCGCACCGATGCCCTTGGCGGCGCAGAGAATATCCGGGCTGATCGGGCTGTGCTGATAGGCGAATAGCCGGTCGGTCCGGCCCATGCCGCATTGAATTTCATCAAGGATAAGCAGGATGCCGTGTTTGTCGCATAGCTCCCGCAGGATCTGCATATTATCGCTCGACACCGGTTTGATACCGCCTTCGCCAAGGACCGGCTCAATCAGAATCGCGGCGGTATTGTGGCTAATGGCGGCCTCAACCTTGTTCATATCCCGGTAAAAGGGCACATGGTCGAACCCTTCCATCAAGGGACCAAAGCCGTGAGTCAGTTTTTCCTGTCCGGAGGCCGCGATGGTGGCAAGCGTCCGGCCATGAAAACAGCCCTCGAAGGTGATGAAGCGGGTGCGTTCGGGCTGGCCATTCTCGAAATGATAACGCCGGGCCATTTTCAGGGCGCATTCGACCGCCTCGGCCCCGGAATTGGTGAAAAACATCGTATCGGCAAAACTATTCTCTGCCAGTCTCTGCGCCAGTCTTTCCTGCCCGGGTATCCGGTAGATATTGGAGGTATGCCAGACTTTCCCGGCCTGTTCAGTCAGCGTCTGAACCAGTTCCGGGTGACAGAATCCCAGATTATTAACACCTATGCCGCAACCAAAATCGAGATAGACTTTGCCGTCTTCGTCATAGGCATATACCCCTTCGCCCCTGTCAATTGCAAGGTCGGCCCGGGCATAGATCGGCAGGACAGGCGGAATGATATTTTCTTCCTGATTGTCTGCGCGGCTGTTTTTAATTTCGGTTGCCAATTCACTATTCCTGCTCTTTAATTCTGACCGGGGTCTGTCAATACAACAATTTATTCAGGGGCGCAACTTGTAACCGCTGGCAAACATCCGGTAGCAGACAAACCCGGCAATGATGTTCAGCGCGGCAATATATATGGCCCCCGAAAGGAGACTGCCGTCAGCATGGCCGATAATACCATAACGAAAGCCGTCAATCAGATAGAAAAACGGGTTCAGCATGCTGATGTCATGCCAGACCCCCGGCAGACGGTCAATGGAATAGAAGGTGCCGGACAGGAAGGATAACGGGACAATGACAAAATTGGTGATGCTGGCACTCTGTTCCCATTTTTCGGCCCATATCCCGGCCATCAGGCCGAGCAGAGCCAGCATGACAGCGGCGGAAAATCCGTAATATAACAGCGCCCAGACATGGGGGAATTGCAGGTCGACAAATAAAAACATCGACAGCATGACAAAGACCCCGACCAGTGCCGCCCGGGTTACCGCCGCAAGAGTAAAGGCAAATGTCATTTCCCCGGGGCCAAGCGGTGCCAGCAGCAGGTCAACAATATTGCCCTGCATCTTGGAGGTCATCAGGCTCGAAATCGTATTGGCAAAGGCATTCTGCAGAATAGCCATCACCACAAGCCCCGGCGCAAGGAACAGCGGGAAAGGGATATCGCCGCTGAAACGCCGGCTGCCACCAAGGGCGATGGTAAAGATCGTCATGAACAGCGCCGTGGTAATCACCGGCGACAGCACGGTCTGCCCGACGACTTTCAGGAACCGCCGCACTTCCTTGACATAAAGCGTCCAGACCCCGAGCCAGTTGACGGCGCCGATTCTCTTTGCCCCGAAATCCGGGAGATTTTCCCCTATAGTGGCTGTCTTTTTCATAAAATATACCTGATTAAATCCATATATCCTGCTTTTTACCCCACCCGGAAGGTCACTGCAAGCCTTCGGCGCTTAATACTGGACAACCGGCGGGGGGATGGGCTAATATCTGGCAAAATCCAGAATGATATGAAGGACAATGTGCCATGGCATGGACAGATGAGCGGGTCGCGAAATTACGGGAATTGTGGGACAAGGGCCTGAGCGCAAGCCAGATTGCCAAGGAACTGGCCGAGGGCGTCACCCGCAATGCGGTGATTGGCAAGGCGCACCGGATGAATCTGGCCTCCAGACCATCCCCGGTAAAATCGGATTCCACCAGAAAGAAAGCCAGAAAACCGGTTGAGAAAAAACGCACCCCGGCAAAGGTCAGGTCTTCCGGGGGCAAGGTTTCGCTGCTCGAACTGTCGGAAAGAATCTGCAAATGGCCTATTGGTCATCCGGGGGAGCCGGATTTTCATTTCTGCGGCAAACCGTCGGCACCAACCTTTCCCTATTGTCCGGAACATTGCGCCCAGGCCTATCAGGTTCAGCAACCCCGGCGCGACCGCCGCGCCAACCGGGGGCGGATTTCCGCCACCCCGGTCAGATAGGATCAGGCTTTAATTTCCCAGATCGTCAGGATTTCACAGGCGATGCCGACCGGCAGTGCGTTGGTCCCCATGGCGGCCCGGGCGGCAAGGCCGGCCTCGCCAAACACATCCCGGAACAGCTCTGAGGCGCCGTCAATCACTTTGGGCGAGTCCTTATACTCATCGGTGCATCTGACCACCCCCTGAATCTGCACGCATTGCACCACCCGGTCAAGGTTGCCGCCACAGGCATTGTCAAGCTGGGCGAGAATATTCAGCCCGGTGGTCCGGGCCGCATAATAGCCCTGTTCGGTACTCAGGTCCTTTCCCACTCGTCCGAGCGCCGGATGGCCGGGCATATCAATTGGCCCCTGTCCGGCGATATAGACCAGATTGCCACTGATGCGGAAGGGGGTATAGACCGCCTTTGCCCCTTGTGGTTCGGGTAAGGTAATCCCGAGTTCTTTCAGACGGCGGGCAATTTTCCCGCCTCCGGTCAGGTTTTTGGCCTGACCGAGAGATGAGGCCATCAAGGCCCCGAGTCCGAGGGCGCCGAAAAAATGTCTTCTTTTCATATTCTGCTCCTGATCACTTTTGGTGTTTGAAACTTCAATTATAGTTTGTTATCCTGCCGCCGGGTAGCAGGAAATGAATAAATAAATCTGATAATAGTAAGGGATAATCATGTTTAAAATCCAAAAAAAAATTATGGTAACGGTTCTTTTCAGTCTTGCCCCGGCGTTAATCTCTGTCACGGCTGTCGCGCGCGACCCAATGGTGGTCATTGATAAAAACCCGTATCCCAGCACTTACAAACCGTTCCCGTCTGTTACCACCGCCATTCGCGGGGCGACGGTCCTGACCGGCACGGGGGCGCAGCTTGACGGGGCATCCATATTGATGGAAAACGGCAAAATCGTTGCTGTCGGAAAGGACATTAAAATTCCTTACGGTGCCCATGTCATTGATGGTACGGGAAAATGGGTAACGCCGGGCATTATTGATGTTCATTCCCATCTCGGGGTTTATGCCTCGCCCAATCAGGAATCTTTGTCCGACGGCAACGAGGCCACGCGACCCGTCACCGCCGATGTCTGGGCCGAGCATTCGGTCTGGCCCGAGGACCCCGGATTTTCCCGGGCCATCGCCGGCGGGATTACGACATTGCAAATCCTGCCCGGTTCGGCCAACCTGATCGGCGGACGCGGGGTCACCCTGAAAAATGTCCCGAGCCGGACCATGGAAGGCATGAAATTTCCCGGGGCGCCTTACGGCCTTAAAATGGCCTGTGGGGAAAATCCCAAACGGGTTTACGGCAAGAAGAGCGGCCCCAGCACCCGGATGGGCAATATGGCCGGCTACCGCAAGGCGTGGATCAAGGCGCAGGCTTACAAGAAAGAATGGGATGATTATGCCCGCGATTACAAGGCAGGAAAAGATGTCAAGGCCCCGAAACGGGATCTGGAAATGGATAGCCTGATGGGGGTTCTCAACGGGGAGATACTGGTCCATAATCACTGCTACCGCGCCGATGAAATGGCCAATATGATTGATATGGCCAGGGAATTTCACTATAAAATTTCAGCCTTTCATCATGCGGTTGAAAGCTACAAGATTGCCGATTTGCTGGCCAAAGAGCATATCTGTTCCGCCATGTGGGCCGATTGGTGGGGCTTCAAACTCGAAGCCTTTGACGGGGTGGATGAAAATATCCCGATGGTCGCCAGTGCCGGGGCCTGTGCGATTGTCCATTCCGATGATCCAACCGGGATTCAGCGGCTTAATCAGGAGGCGGCCAAGGCCTGGTCCAATGGCCGGAAGGTCGGGCTTGATTTTACCGAGGGTCAGGCCTTTGAGTGGCTTACCCTCAACCCGGCCAGGGCGCTGGGCATCGCCGACAAAACAGGTTCACTCGAAAAGGGCAAGATGGCCGATGTCGTCATCTGGTCGAAGAATCCTTTCAGTGTCTATGCTTTAGCCGAAAAAGTCTTTATCGACGGGGCGTTGATGTATGACAGGGATGATCCGAATACCTACTGGCAAAGTGATTTTGAACTGGGATACAGCCGGAAAGGAGCGCACCAATGAGACATTTAACACGTAAATTATTCATTGCCGCCACCATTTTCCTTATGGCCAGTGCGGCGCAGGCAAATATACTGGCTATCAAGGGCGGAACCGTTCATACCCTTGGCAAACAGGGGACGATAAAGAATGCGACAATTGTGATTGAGGATGGCAAAATCCGGGCGGTCGGACAGAATGTCACCATTCCTGCCGGGGCCGATGTGATTGATGCCACGGGTCAGATTGTCGTCCCCGGCTCGATGCATAGCGGCAGTCAGCTCGGCCTTTCCGAAATCTCCATGACCAGGGATTCCAACGAGCATAGCGGCAAGGAGTCTCCCTTTACTGCGTCTTTTGATATTCGCTATGGCCTGAAAAGCGATTCGGTCGTGGTGGCGGATAACCGGCGTCACGGCCTGACCCACGCAATTACCCAGCCCTCCGATTCAGACGGAATATTTTATGGTTCAGGCTATGTCATTTCACTGACCGGCACGCCGGATATGGTTTATGGCACGGGACCGATGATTGCCAATCCGGCAAAGGCCGGCAACAGATCGGCGGGCTGGACCGAAATCCGCCTTATTCTCGATCAGGTCAGATATTATGATAAAAACCGCAGCCGGGTCATGAAGGGACAGGGGCCGGATGATTTTCTGCTCAAGGATTATGATATGGCGGCGTTGGTGCCGGTGGTGAAAGGCCGGCAGAAGCTGGTGCTGATGGTCAACAGCGCGGATGATATCCGTCAGGCGATTGCCCTTAAAAAAGACTATGGCCTTGATCTGATCCTGAGCGGGGCAGTCGAGGCGTGGAAGGTGGCGGATGCGCTTGCCGCCGCAAGGATTCCGGTGATTATCGACCCTGAGGAAAATCTGCCGGAAAGCTTTGGCAAAATGGGGGCAACCTACCGCAATGCTGCTCTGCTGGCCGCCGCCGGGGTGCAATTTGCCATTTCCCCCCGGGGCATGGCGACCAATCATAATGCCTTTATGATCAATCAGGTGGCCGGACTTGCGGTGGCTCATGGACTTGACTGGAACCGGGCGCTGAAAGCCATTACCTTAAGCCCGGCGCGGATTTTTGGTATTGACAGGGATTTTGGCTCAATCGAAAGGGGCAAGATAGCCAATATTGTCCTGTGGGACGGTGACCCGCTTGAGGTGACCTCCCATACCACCCATGTGATTGTCCGTGGTAACGACTATCCGCTGACCTCCCGGCGAACTCTGCTGCGCGACCGCTATCTGCATCTGAACAAGCGCCCCTTTACCTATCATTAGGGGGCTGATATGGCTCTAAATAGTGATTTTTGATCTGACATGGGCGTAGCTGGACGTGGGGAACCACCGTGCTGCCGAGTTAACCAGATAGGCTTCGCCGATCAGGTCAAGCTGTCCGGTGTCAAGAGCCTCTTTTACCGGGATATCCCCCATCCAGATTGATACCAGGGTAATCAGGCTGCTGCTCACATATATATCAATCTCCCTGCCGGGGTTGTCTGTGCAGAGGTCAACAGTATCGCCATTGGCAATCAGCCACCATTTCTGATATGTATCCTGTTCCGGGAATTGGATGCAGAAAACGGTATCGCCTTCTGGTAATTCGTCGATCTTGAGCGTTCGGTGGAAATCCCACATAAAACAAGCCACATCAATGTCTTCGTCTTCCAGCTGTCTTCGCGCCCAGCGCAATCCCCATATTGCCAGATGATCAATGATGGGCGCAAGTTCCTTTCCACTATGGGTCAGGCGGTATTCGCGGCCTTTTTGACCGGGAATGGTTTTTTTGATGATAAGGCCCTGCTCAATCATGCTCCTCAGTCGTGCGCTGAGAACCGACGGAGAGATGCGAGCCATTGCCCGTTCAAAGTCATTATATCTTGTGCCGCCCATGAACAGCTCGCGCAAGATGAGCAAAACCCATTTATCGCCAATGATATCTGCTGCTTTTACTGCGGGGCAAAGACTGCCCGATTTGTTCAAATTATCCTCCCATACCAATAACTACTAAATCCGTAGCGGGTTTCTATTCGTCAGATAGTATCAAAAGGCCGGACTGGTCTTTAGTATTTCATAATAAAAGATAGCATTAAAGCAAAAGGAAAATCAAATGCCTCTTCTCATATTGTTATTCAGCCTGCTGTCCTACGGCCTGTTTCTTGGCGTATTCCTATATCTGGTTCTTTTTGTCAGCGGGGGAATATTCACCGAATGGCTCCCGGTTCCGGCCCCTTTAAAAACCATTGATTCAGGCCAATCAAGTTTTACTGTTCCCGGCCTGACAGCCATGGCGAGCAATCTTGTAATATTGCTGTCCTTTGGCCTTCAACATAGTATCATGGCCCGCAAACCCTTCAAAAAGGCCTTGACAAGAATTGTGCCGGAGGCCGCAGAACGCAGCGTATTTGTTCTGGCAACATCACTTGTGCTTTGCTGGACTTACGTCGCATGGCAACCTGTGACAGGCCCGGTATGGCATGTTGAAGGTTCCGGCAAAATAATATTGTCCCTACTCTTTCTGCTCGGTGCCGCTCTTGTCCTTTGGGCAACTTTCATGATCAATCACTGGGAGCTGTTCGGCCTGGCCCAGGCCTGGCGAAATTTCCGCCGGCGGGAAGCCTCAAAACCGGATTTCAAAGAGCCGGCGCTTTATAAATTCTCACGCCACCCGCTTTATCTGGGGATCATTATCGTTTTCTGGGCAACCCCTGTTATGACCACAGGCCATCTTTTATTCGCGAGCATATGGACCGCATATGTGTTCATTGGCATTGGATATGAAGAAAAAGACATGATAGACAGGTTTGGAAATAGCTATATAGACTATATGAAGCGGGTTCCTCAGCTGTTCCCGTTTGGCCGTAGTAAATAATCATCATCCTCATTAATGAAGTTTCTGCTGTACTTCCCGGGGTCAAGCCCGTAAATTCCGCCGCAACAAGCATGAATTTACGGGCCATCCTATGAGTATGTTACAGAGTGAAGTCGACAGGCGGCGGACATTCGCCATCATTGCCCATCCGGATGCGGGCAAGACCACGCTGACGGAAAAGCTGCTGCTGTTCGGCGGGGCCATTCAGATGGCCGGCGAGGTCAAGGCGCGTGGTGACCGCAGGCGGTCCCGCTCCGACTGGATGAAGGTTGAGCAGGAGCGTGGTATCTCCGTCGCCTCGTCCGTGATGTCATTCGAGTATGAGGGTCGCATGTTCAACCTGCTGGACACGCCGGGGCATGAGGATTTTTCCGAGGATACCTACCGGGTGCTGACCGCCGTTGACAGCGCGATTATGGTGCTGGACGGGGCCAAGGGAATTGAGGGACAAACCCGGAAACTGTTCGAGGTCTGCCGCCTGCGCGATATGCCGGTGACGACCTTTATCAACAAGCTCGACCGGGAATCCCTCGACCCGTTCGCGCTTCTTGATGTGATAGAGCAGCAGCTGGCCCTTGATGTTACCCCGGCGACCTGGCCGATCGGCATGGGGCGCGATTTCAAAGGCTGTTACGACCTGATCAATGACCGGCTGATCCTGATAGAAAAAAGCAAGAATGATCGCCCGGATGAGGGGGTTGTCTGTCAGGGGATTGATGACCCAAAGCTCGACAGTATGTTGCCGCAGGATCAGCTTGTCCAGCTGCGCGAGGAGGTCGCCATGGTCCGGGAACTCTGCCCGGAATTTGATCACCAGGCCTATCTGGACGGCACGATGACGCCGGTCTATTTCGGCAGCGCCATCAATAATTTCGGTGTGCGGGAACTGCTGGACGGTATTGGCAACCGCTCCCCCTTGCCCCGGGCCTTTCAGACAACCGGACGGGCGGTTGACCCTCATGAAAACAAGGTTTCCGGCTTTGTCTTTAAAATTCAGGCCAATATGGACCCGAAACACCGCGACAGGATCGCTTTTTTCCGCCTTGTGTCGGGAAAATTCCGCCGGGGCATGAAATTAAAACAGGTTCGGGATAACAAGCTGGTTAATCTGCATAACCCGGTGATGTTTCTGGCACAGGACCGCGAACTGGCCGAGGTCGCCTGGCCCGGGGATATTATCGGCATTCCGAACCATGGTAATCTGCGTATCGGTGACAGCCTGACCGAGGGTGAGGATTTGCGCTTTACCGGCATTCCGAGCTTTGCCCCGGAACATATTCAGACCGTCCGCCCCGATGACCCGATGAAGGCCAAACATCTGGGCCGTGCCCTGCAACAGCTGGCCGAGGAGGGGGCGGCGCGGGTTTTCAAGCCCGATATCGGCTCCGAATGGTATGTCGGTGTTGTTGGCATGTTGCAGTTCGAGGTCATGGCGGACCGGATACGTACCGAATATGATGTTGCCTGCCGGTTTGAAACCACCACGCTTCATACCGCACTCTGGGTTGAATGTGATGACCGTTTCAAGCTGAAGGCCTTTATCGACAGCAACAAGGCCAATATGGCCGTGGACCATAGCGGCGCGCCG
>JALUWZ010000077.1 GCA_027019205.1 Emcibacter sp. | reverse complement strand
TCCCCCTCCCGACCGACCAGATTTGCCACCGGCACCCGGCAATCGGTGAAATTCACCATGCAGGTTGGCTGACTATGCCAGCCGAGCTTCTTTTCCTGGGCGCCAAAGCTTAATCCTTCGGTGCCTTTTTCGACGACAATGGTGCTGATGCCCTTTGGCCCATCGGCCCCGGTCCGCACCATCACCACATAGACATCCGCCCGGCCCCCGCCGGAAATAAAGGCTTTCGCCCCATTCAATATATAATGATCGCCGTCCCGCGTGGCTTTGGTGCGCAGCGCCGCCGCGTCTGACCCGGCCCCGGGTTCGGTCAGGCAGTAGCTGGCGAAATAGTCCATGCTCGCGAGTTTCGGGCAATATTTCTGCCGCAGACCCTCAGTGCCAAAATGGTCAATCATCCATGTCGCCATATTATGGATCGACAGATAGGCAGCGGTCGAGGTGCAGCCTTTGGCCAGCTCTTCTACAATAATCGCCGCATCAAGACGGCTCAGGCCCGAACCGCCGACATCCTCGCCAACATAAATCCCGCCAAGGCCGAGGGCGGCAGCCTGTCTCAGGGCCTCCACGGGAAAGATATGATCCCGGTCCCACAATGCCGCATGGGGCGCGAATTCATTTTCGGCAAAGCTGCGGGCCATATCCTGTATCGCCCGCTGATCATCAGTAAAATGAAAATCCATCTGTCAGACTCCTCGCCTGCTGATTATAGGATATTATTTCAGGGTCGGAATAGAAAAATCTGCCTCAATGGTATTTTCCGGCCAGCGGGCGGTAACGGTTTTCACCTTGGTGTAAAAGCGCACCGCCTCCATACCATATTGATTATGATCGCCAAAAGACGATGCCTTCCAGCCGCCAAAGCTGTGGAACGCCAGCGGCACCGGTATCGGCACATTGATGCCAACCATGCCGACCTCGACCCGGTCGGCATAGGTCCGGGCCGCCGCGCCGCTGCGGGTGAAGATCGAGGTGCCGTTGCCATATTCATGGTCGGTGGCGAGCGCGAGGCCCTCATCAAAGCTCTGCACCCGCATCAATTGCAGCACCGGCCCGAATATTTCCTGCTGATAGGACTGCATATCCTGCGTCACATGGTCAAACAGCGAGCCGCCGAGGAAATAGCCCTCCTCATGACCGGACAGGCTGAAATCGCGGCCATCGACCACTAGCTCGGCCCCTTCATCAACCCCCATCTGAATATAATTCATCACCTTTTCACGATGTTCCCTTGTCACCAGCGGCCCCATTTCAAGGCCTTTATTCAGGCTCGGACCGATCTTCAGCGCCTTGATGCGCGGGGTGAGCAGTTCTGTCAGCCGGTCGGCAACCTCATCGCCGACACAAACCCCGACCGAGATCGCCATACAGCGTTCCCCTGCCGAGCCATAGGCCGCGCCCATCAGGGCATTGGCGACGCCGTCCAAATCCGCATCCGGCAGGATCAGCATGTGATTCTTGGCCCCGCCCATTGCCTGACAGCGTTTGCCGTTGCGGGTCGCGGTATCATAAACATAGCGGGCAATCGGCGTCGAACCGACAAAGCTCACCGCCTTGATCCGGCGGTCATTTAACAGGGCATCGACGGCCTCCTTGTCGCCATTGATCACATTGAAGACCCCGGCAGGCCCCCCGGCCTCGACAAAAATCTCGGCAATGCGCATCGGGCAGGCCGGGTCCTTTTCCGACGGCTTCATAACAACCGCGTTGCCGGTGGCAAGCGCCATGCTGGCCATCCATAACGGGATCATTGCCGGAAAATTAAACGGGGTGATACCGGCCACGACGCCAAGCGGTTTCCGCATCGAATAAATATCAATACCACCCGCGACATTATCGGAAAATTCACCCTTTTGCAGATGGGGAATCCCGCAGGCAAATTCCGCCGCCTCAATCCCGCGCAGCACTGACCCCATGGCATCCTCAATCACCTTGCCATGTTCCAGAGAGAGCAGTTCCGCAAGTTCCGGCTGATATTTATACAATAGCGCCGTGAAGCGGGTCATGATGCGCGAACGCTGCACAACCGACGTCGCGGCCCATGCCGGAAAGGCGGCCTCGGCCACCGCAATGGCATTTTCCACCTCGGTCACACTGGCAAGCGGGACGTCAGCGGAGTGCATGCCACTTGACGGATTAAAGACCGGGGAGGTACGGCCACTGGTGCCCGCCAGATGTTCGCCGCCGATATAATGGGTATAAAGCTTCATGATCAGGATCCTCATGCTCTGGTGGAAAAATCTGATTTGCAGT
>JALUWZ010000076.1 GCA_027019205.1 Emcibacter sp. | reverse complement strand
CAATTGGCGACAAAATCCCGATGCCTTCCGGCGCAGGGGACAAGCATCAGCAAATCGCGGCGGAAAAAGCCCTGTCCTATATGGCGCTGACCCCCGGCACGGACATAACCGGACTTGCCATCGACGGGGCCTTTATCGGCTCCTGCACCAACAGCCGCCTTCCCGACCTGAGACGCGCCGCAGCTGTCCTGAAAGGACGAAAAGTAGCCCCCGGGGTCCGGGCCATCTGCGTGCCGGGATCACGTCAGGTGAAAGCAGACGCAGAAGCCGAGGGACTCGACAGAATTTTTACCGATGCCGGATTTGAATGGCGGCTGCCCGGCTGCTCAATGTGTTTTTTCGCCGGGGGGGAAAGTTTTGGCTTTCAGGAGCGGGTGATCTCGACGACCAACCGTAATTTCGAAAGCCGTCAGGGGCCGGAGACCCGCTCCCATCTGGCCAGCCCGGAAACTGTTGCCGCCTCTGCCATTATGGGCCGGATTGCTTCTGTAAAGGATATATGCGATGACCCCGTTTGACAGGCTGGAATCCGGTGCGGTGCCGCTGTTGCAGATCAATATTGATACCGACTGCATTATTCCCTCGCGCGAGATGAAAAGGGTTTCAAAAAAGGGGCTGGGGGAAGGATTATTTGCCGGATGGCGTTATCTGAAACCCGGCGGGCGCGAGGTAAATCCGGATTTTATTCTGAATGACAAGCGCTATAAAAACGCCCGGATATTGCTGACCGGCAATAATTTTGGCTGTGGTTCAAGCCGCGAACATGCGGTCTGGGCGTTGATGGAATATGGCTTCAGGGCAATCATTGCCCCGTCCTTCGGCGCGATATTCTATAATAACTGCATCAATAACGGCCTGCTGCCGGTGGTCCTGACGGAGGAGGATATCGCCCGGCTGGCGGAATGGACCGGGCAGAACCCGGAACAACACCGGCTTGTCATTGACCTTGACCGGCAACAGGTTACTGGCCCCGGGGGCAGGGTATTTCACTTTGACATCGCCGCGCAGGATAAAGACATGCTGCTCCGGGGATTTGACATGATTGACCTGACCCTTGAGCGGCTGGACAGGATTGTTGCCTTTGAACAACGGGACAGACAACAGCGACCATGGGCCGGACTTGACATAACATAAGAGGATTTGCATGACTGAAGAAACTGATCTGCCGCTGGCCGGTGTCCGGGTGATCGAATTTAGCCATATGGTGATGGGACCGGCGGTCGGGCTGATTCTTGCCGACCTCGGGGCCGAGGTGATCAAGGTCGAACCGGTTGGCGGCGATAATACCCGGCGGCTGGTCGGCTCCGGCGCCGGATATTACCCGATGTATAACCGCAACAAGAAAAGCCTCTGCCTCAACCTGAAATCACCGCAAGGGCTTGAAATTGCCGAAAAACTTGTCGCAGAAGCCGATATAGTGGTTGAAAATTTCCGCCCCGGCGCCATGGAGCGGCTCGGGCTGGGTTATGACAAACTGTCCGCCACCAACCCCGGTCTGATCTATTGCTCGGAAAAGGGCTTCCTTGCCGGGCCTTACGAACAGCGCACCGCCCTTGACGAGGTGGCGCAGATGATGGGCGGGCTGGCCTATATGACCGGACCGCCGGGCAAACCGCTGCGGGCCGGGGCCAGTGTGATTGATGTCATGGGCGGCATGTTCGGGGTCATCGGCATCCTTGCCGCCCTGAAACAGCGCCACATCACCCACAAGGGGCAATATGTCCAGAGTTCGCTGTTTGAAAGCACGGTTTTTCTGGTCGGTCAGCATATGGCCCAATATGCAGTGACCGGCCAGCCCGCCAACCCGATGCCGGCGCGGATTTCGGCCTGGGCGGTCTATGATGTGTTTGACACCCGGGATAACAGTCAGGTTTTTGTCGGCATCGTCTCCGACGGCCAGTGGCAGAAATTCTGTGCAGCCTTTGGTCTTGATGATATGGGCGCGGATGAAAATTACCGGCTCAATGCCGACCGGGTCAAGCGGCGCGATATCCTGATGCCCCGGGTCAGAGAGCTGTTCCGCCAATTTGACAAGGGCGAGCTGATGGCAAAGCTTGAGCATTGCGGCCTGCCCTTTGCCCCGATCGCCCGGCCCGAGGACATGGCGGATGACCCGCATTTACAGGCGTCCGGCGGGCTACTCTCCCTCACCCTGCCGGACGGCGGACAGGCCGATCTGCCCGCCCTGCCACTCGAAATGGCCGGTCACAGATTCGGCGTCCGTCACAACCCGCCGGATATTGGTGCCGACAGCAGTGAAATCCTCGAACAGATCGGCTTTGAGGCTGAAGAAATCCGGAAAATGTCACAGGACGGCATTATCGGCTGAGGCCTACTGTCGGGCTGACCAGAAATTGGCCTGTTCCCCACGAACGCGCGACAGGTCAAGGTTAAGCTGGTAATGATCCGGGCGATACCAGATCGTGATATATTCCACCGGTCTGTCAGTACTGTCATAGACGATGCGCGTGACCTTGAGCAGCGGCGAGCCGATATTGACCTGAAGCGCCGCCCCGGTGCTGCTGTCGGCGAGGGTCGCGGTAATCGTCTGGCGCGCCCGGGATATGACGACCCCCGAACGCTCAATCAGGGCAAGCAGTGGCTGGGCTTCCAGCTCGTCATACTGGAAGGTGCGCCCGGTTTCCTCGGGCACATATGTCACCACATAGGAGAAAGGTGTTTTTCCCTTGTGGCGGATGCGCACCGCCTTTTGCACAATGGCCCCGGGACCAAGGTCGAGCGCATCCACGGCCTGCGGCGTCGCCTTGATATAATCGAATTCGACAATGGTCACCGTGGTTTCCTTGGCGATATTCTGCATATCCTCCATCAGGCCGTCCATATTGCCCGAGGAATGGGAAACCGGCGTATCGAAGGTTACCGTGGTCCCCCGCCCGCGCTGGCGGCTGACCAGCCCCTCCCCCGCCAGTTCGTCGAGGGCGCGTTTGACCGTAATCCGCGAAACCCCGAACATTTTTTCCAGCTCCTTCTCGGTCGGAATGAGCGAGCCGTCGGCATAGGTTCCGGAAAAAATCTTTTCCCTGAGCAGCACATAAAGCTGATGATATAGCGGGGTTGGCAGACTGTCATCGACCCTGTCCTTGAAGCTGATGGTTTTTTGCACCATTTTTTTCCTGTCTCCATATCACTGATTACATATAATGATATGTCTTTTATAGCATATTTGACATAAGAGAACAGGACGATCTTTGCTTATTGTCCTGCCGTGACAAATGTCATGGCAGAAACGGTCCGGCTGTAAGATGATCCGGTCATCAGAATATTTCACTATGGGACGCTGAATGACCGATGAATTATTGATGCTTGCGGGGGGCGCGGCCTCCATCGCCTTTATCCATACCCTGATCGGGCCGGATCATTATCTGCCCTTTGTTGCTCTTGGCAAGGCCCGGGGCTGGAGCCTGCCACGAATTACCATCACCACCATATTTTGCGGCATTGGCCATTCCATGGGATCAATCCTGCTTGGCTTCCTCGGCGTATATGCCGGGCGCGCCCTTGAGGACCTGCAAATGATTGAATCTTTAAGGGGTAACGCCGCCGCCTGGGCATTGGTCGCCTTCGGGCTGATCTACTGCGTCTGGGGATTGCGGCGCAGCCGCCTGAAGAAGCCTCATGCTCACCAGCATACCCATGCGAATGGCCTGGTCCACAGCCATAGCCATACTCACCTCACCTCCCACAGCCATATCCATGAGGGACGCAGCAGAGGCCGGGTCATGGGCATTTTTGCCGCCGTCGGGCTGTTTGTCGTTTTTGCCCTCGGCCCCTGCGAAACCCTTATACCGTTGATGATGATACCGGCGGCAAAGGGCGAATGGATGGGCATGGCGCTGACCGTCGGCAGCTTTACCTTCGTGACGGTTGCGACCATGACAACGGTGGTGGTCGCCATGAGCCTTGGCCTGAAACCGGTAAAGATAGCCATATTCGAGCCGAAATTTCTTGAAAAATACGCCCATGCCTTTGCCGGTGGCACCATCAGCCTTTGTGGTATCGGCATTATCACGCTTGGGTTATAATGGGGGTATAATGGCATGAGGACAGCAACAGGAAAAGCCCGATGACAGAGGATTTCAAAGCGATTGATGCGGTTGTCAATATCTGGACGGAGGAGGCGCTCAGCCACCGGCCAGACTGGACCGATGATTTTTTCGTCGGCAAGGTCAAGGGCAAGCACAGCTCGAAAGGCACCTCGCTGGAAGAAATGATTGACCTGATGGATGAGGCGGGTATCGAATATACCTTTCTAATTGCGGCCAAGACCGGACGGGTCGGCCTTCCCGGCTGCTATCATATGCCGCCGGAGGTCGTCGAAAGAGCCGTCGCCAAATACCCCAAACGCTTTTTCGGCCTGACCGGCATTGATCCCTTTCAGGGCATGGACGGGGTGCGCGCGCTTGAGGATGATGTCAAAAACAAGGGCTTTATCGGCGCCCATCTCTATCCCCACTGGTTTGAGCTTGCGCCAAATCACGCCAGATATTATCCCTTCTATGCCAAATGTATCGAGCTTGACATCCCCATACAGATGCAGGTCGGCCAATCGCTGATCTATGCCAGGGACAATCGCTGCCGTTCGGTCGGGCGGCCAATCTGTCTCGATGACATTGCCTGCGACCTGCCGGAGCTGAAACTGATCGGCACCCATGTCGGCATTCCCTGGCATGAGGAAATGATCGCCATGGCGTGGAAACATGAAAATGTCTATATCTGTACCGATGCCCACAGCCCGAAATACTGGCCGGAATCTGTGTGGAAATATATTAACAGCTATGGTCAGGACAAGGTGATTTTCGGCACCGATTTTCCGGTATTGCGTTTCGCCCGCACGGTGGCGGAAGTGCGCGACCATGGCCTGAAACCCGCAGTCGAGAGGAAATTCCTGCGCGATAATGTGATAAAGCTCTACCGCCTTGACGAGCGCGGTGTGACATGAGGAACAGGCGATGAGCGGACCATTGGAAGGCGTGAAAATTGTCGAATTTACCAGTGTGGTCCTCGGCCCCTGGGCCTGTCAGATTCTCGGCGATATGGGGGCCGATGTCATCAAGATCGAACCCCCGGCAGGCGACACCAACCGCCATCTTGGCCCCCATAATGTCAACGGCGATATGAGCGCCCTGTTTTTGACCTGCAACCGCAACAAACGCAGTATCGTCCTCGACCTGAAAACCCCGGAGGGCAAGGAAGCCGCCCTGAAGCTTGCCGCGCAGGCCGATGTGATGATCCATAATTTCCGCCCCCGGGCCATGGACCGGCTCGGCCTTGATTATGGCACTATCAGGAAAATCAACCCGGATATTATCTATTGCGCGACCTATGGCTATTCAAAGAAGGGGCCATATGGTGACAAAGGGGCGCTTGATGACAGCATACAGGCCGGGTCCGGCATCGCCATGCTGATGAGCATGGTCGAGGGCGAACCGCGTTACCTGCCGACCATCCTTGCTGACAAGACCACGGGCATGGCGGTGGTCAATGCGGTGACCGCCGCGCTGTTCTACCGGGAACGCCATGGCAGGGGGCAGGAGATTGAGGTGCCGATGTATGAAACCATGGTCTCTTTCGTTATGGTCGAACATCTGTGGGGCCAGACCTTTGACCCGCCGATTGGCAAGGCGGGCTATACCCGCCTCATGAGCCTGCACCGGCGGCCTTACAAAACCAAAGACGGCTATATTGCCGTTCTGCCCTATTGGGATAATCACTGGAAGACCTTCTGCGAGGTGGTCGAGCGGCCCGATATGCTGACCGACCCGCGTTTTCGCGATATGAAAACCCGGCTCGCCAATATTGATGTAAGCTATGCGGAAACCGGCAAGGCGCTGGCCAAGAAAACCACGCAGGAGTGGCTTGATCTGTTCAGGCCGACCAATGTGCCGCATATGGTTGTCAATACGCTTGACGGGCTGATTGATGACCCGCAGCTGACCGAAACCGGATTCTGGCAGATGGCCGACCACCCGACAGAGGGCCGCATCCGCATGGCGAAAACCCCGTATAATTTCTCGGAAAGCCCGACAGAAATCAGGCGGCTGCCGCCCCGGCTTGGCCAGCAGAGTGCGGAAATTCTGCGGGAGGCCGGATATTCCGACGATAAAATTCAACAGATGTTTGACCGCAGCATCACCAAAGGCCCGTCATCATAATGCAACAGGAGGCATAACAGATGAAATATGTACAGGATGAAAAACCGGAACGCTCAGATGAGGTCAAGGCATGGCTTGACGAAGAGATTGACGCCCAGAAAATCCGTCATGACGCCATCGCCGCCGAAATGGAGGGCCTTCAGGAAGAACGTAATGGCTGGATCGCCGAATTTCTGAAAATCATCCAGAACCGGGGCTTTAATGTCAATGGCGATATGCGGCGCCAGATTGCCGATGACGAGATGCCCGAACGCCCCGACCGGCCCGATGCCGATAAAGTCGTCTGGTAAAAAACAGCTAAGATCAAGGAAGAAACATGGCACGTCCCCATATTGAACCATTCGTTGAACTGAACGAATCCTACAAGACATTTACCCTGCCGGGCTTTACCCCGAGCGGCAGTCATTACAAGGTCCTGTCGCTCGATACCGATATCGGCTCCTGCAGCCTGAAGATGCGCTTTGACAATGGCTACAAGCGCAAGCCGGGCATGAGCTATTCCGATATGGAGATTTTTATCCTGACCGGGGCGATGAAGGTCGGCGATCAGGCCTGTGGCGAGGGTCATTATCTGTTTGTCCCGGCGGGCTATGCCCTCGGCGCGATTGATGTCCCCGATGGCTGCGAGGCGCTGGTGATGTATAATGACAGCGAGCCGAGCTTCCTCGAATCCGACTGTCATCATCCGCTATGCCTGAAAGAGGGCTTTGTGTCGATCAACAGTTATCAGGATGCGCCGTGGGCGCCGGGCAATCTGGTCAATCCGTCGGTCGCCGCCGGGGTGATGATCAAGGTGCTGCATTATGACGTGCTGACCGAGGCAATTTCCTTTATCTACAGCATGACCCCGGAATTCATGCAGGATAATATCTCCTATCATGACTGTGCGGAGGAAAGCTATCATATCTGGGGAGAATCATGGATGTTGCAGTTTGGCGACCTGCCGACCGGCGGCTATTTCTGGCGCCCGCCCTATATCAATCACGGCTCGTTCCGCAGCAAGCTCGGCACCATCGCCTTTGGCCGTACGGATTCGAAACTGCATAATTATTTCCATTTCAATCCCTGGTCCAATCCGGACGAGAATAAACTGCGCTCTGCCGCCCAGCTCTACCGCCAGCGTCCGGCCCTGTTTCAGTGGGTCGCCTCCGACGGCCATAATCACCCCCACGGGCCAATGGATTTTGAAACGCCGCATTATCATGATAATCCGCAGGTAAAGCATACCCACGCACATCATGACCATCCCCATCATCACCATCATCACCATCATCATCATGACCATGATTAGGATGTAATCCCATGGCCCAACAGAAAGACCTCGACAAGGATTACAAGGCGGCGCAATTTGGCGGAACATTGACGCCGGGCGAGCGCCCTGCCCTGATACTGGTCGATTTTGTCATGGCCTATCTCGATCCCGCCTCCCCGCTCTATGCCGGGGTTGAGACGGCGGTGGAAAGCGCCGCGCGGATTCTGGCCTGTGCGCGCTCGGCTGATATTCCGGTGATATTCACCAACGTAATCTACAGCAAGGGGGGTGCCGATGGCGGGGTGTTTTTCCGCAAAGTCGGCGCCCTCAAACTTTTCGAGGCCGGCAGCCCCCATGGCAATTTCCTGCCTGAGCTTCTGCCGGACGCGGACGAGCTGATCATCTCGAAACAATATGCCAGCGCCTTTTTCGGCACGTCGCTGGCCTCGACCCTGACCGCCATGGGGGTCGATACGCTGATCATTACCGGCCTGTCAACCTCGGGATGTGTCAGGGCGACGGCGCTTGATGCCTGTCAGCACGGCTTTATCCCGCTGGTGGTCCGGGATGCGGTCGGCGACCGCGACCCGCGCCCCCATAATGCCAATCTGTTTGACCTTCAGGCGAAATATGCCGAAGTGGTCACGGAACAGACCATTCTCTCCTATCTGGCAAAGATTTCCTGATCAGTCCTTGTCGCCCCCGCCGTTTTTTGTATTATAGGGCCGGAGGAAGAAATGGGCGAAATTTGTCAGAAATGTCAGGCCAGAAACAGCGCGTTATGCTCCGCCATGACGGGGGACGAGATTGACGAACTGTTTTCCATTGCCCACCGGGTTAAGGTGGACAGCGGCAGCTATCTGCTCCATGAGGAAGACAGTGCGAGATTTGTCTATAATCTGTCGTCCGGGGTCTGTACGCTGGAACGGCTCGCCAGTGACGGGCGCCGTCAGATCATGGCTTTCGTCTATCCCGGTGACTTTATCGGCATCAATTCCGGCCCCGCCTATAGCGTCAGCGCCCGGGCGCTTGACCCGGTTACGGCCTGCCGCTGGAATATGAAGGATGTTGCTGCGCTGTATAAATCCCATCCGGTGCTGGAACAGCGGGTCCATGAAATCGCCTCGCGGGTGCTGGCGGCAACCATGGATCAGCTTTTTGTTCTGGGCCGTAAAAATGCGGTCGAGAAAATCGCCTATTTCCTGCTCTATATAGATGCGCGCCAGCGGCAGTTCGATGATCATGGCGACAGCTTTGTCCTGCCAATGACCCGGATTGATATTGCCGATTATCTCGGCATTACTGTCGAAACCGTGAGCCGCGCCTTTTCCCGCCTCAAACGCCGTGGCCTGATCGACCTGTCCCAGGCCTGGACCGTCACCCTGAAAGACCGCAAGGCCCTGCAGAATATTGTCGATCATACGGTTATTTGAGACCCGGAAACCCGGTTTCAGGATGAATATGATTCAAAGGTGCCGACAACCGCAAGGAACTCGCGCCGGGTCTTGTCATCGGTCCGGAAGGCCCCGACCATGCGGCTGGTGACCATTGACGAGCCATGGACATGAACCCCGCGAGTCGACATGCATTCATGGGTTGCCTGTATAATCACCCCAACCCCGAACGGGTCGAGAACATGCTGGATGCAATCGGCAATCTGGGCGGTCATTTTTTCCTGCACCTGCAACCGCTTGGCATAGGTTTCCACCACCCGGGCCAGCTTGCTGATACCAACGACCTTTTTATTGGGCAGATAGCCGACATGAGCCCGGCCAATGATCGGTGCCATATGATGCTCGCAGTGGGATTCAAAGGGAATATCCCTGAGCACGACCATCTCGTCATAGCCACAGACTTCCTCGAATGTGCGCGAGAGAATTTGGCGGGGGTCCTCATCATAGCCGCGAAAAAATTCCTTGTAGGCCTTGACCACCCGCTTTGGCGTATCAATCAGACCCTCCCGCGCCGGATTATCCCCGGCCCAGCGCAGCAATGTCCTGACGGCATCCTCTGCCTCGGCCCGGGTTGGTTTGTCTATAGCCTGAATAGCTTTTTTTTCTGTCATAATTTTTTCCTGAGCCTAGTTAACCATGGATGAGCCATGGGGACTGTCGAGCGAAAAATGCGGGATTTCCACCTCAAACGACGTGCCGTCATGGCGGCGCATCCGGTAGCTGCCCTTCATAAAACCCGATGCCGTACCGAGCGGCGCCCCGCTGGTATATTCAAACGCATAGCCCGGCTCGATAAGGGGCTGTTCGCCAACCACGCCCTCGCCGCGCACTTCTTCTGTATGGCCATGCGAATCGGTGATGCGCCAATAGCGACTTTTAAGCCGGACCGGGTCCACACCGAGATTCTCGATCTGCACCTGATAGGCCCAGAAAAAATGTCCCTCCTCCGGGTCTGATTCATCTTCCAGATAAAAGGGCTGCACCGAAACCCTGATATCCTCTGTCGTCGCCTGATAGGCTTTTGCAAAAATTTTTATGTTTTTCATTATGTCTAACCGGTAATCGCGGCCATATGGGCCGCCTTTTGCAAATCCTCTATCAAATCGTCCGGATGTTCAAGCCCGACTGATAGCCTGAGCAGGCCTTCAGTAATGCCAAGCTCCAGTCTCACCGCCTCGGCAACGCTGGCATGGGTCGTGCTCGCCGGATGAGTCATCAGGCTTTTGGCATCGCCAATATTGTTGGAAATATCAATAATCTCCAGAGCATTAAGAAATTTAAAGGCCTGTTCGCGCCCGCCCGGCACATGAACGGCCAGAATACTGCCGCCCCGGCTCATCTGTTTTTTAACCAGATCATGCTGGGCGAAATCCTCTCGCCCGGGATATTTAACAAAATCAAACCCGCCCATATCCGCCAGTGCATCGGCGACCCTGGCCGCATTGTCGCACATGCGGTTCACCCTCAGGTCAAGGGTCTCCAGCCCCTTCAGCATCACCCAGGCATTGAAAGGGCTGATATTCGGGCCGGTATTTCGCAGAAAGGGCAGAATTTTTTCATCGAGAAGTGCCTGACTGGTCAGGATACAGCCGCCAAGGCACCTGCCCTGACCGTCAATATGCTTGGTGGCGGAATAGACCACCACATCGGCCCCCATGGCCAGCGGTTTCTGCAGGACCGGCGTGGCAAAGACATTATCCACCACCACGACGGCGTTATTTTCCCGGGCCAGCGTGCTGACAAATTCAATATCAACCACATCAAGGGTCGGATTGGCCGGCGTCTCCAGAAAAACCGCGACCGTATCGGGGCGGAAGGCCGCCTTCCATGCCGCATGATCCGCCCCGTCCACAAGGGTAAAATCCACCCCGAATTTCGGCATCAGGCTTTCAATAACGTAGCGGCAGGAGCCAAACAGCGCCCGGCTGGCCACCACATGATCCCCGGCGCTGACCAGCGACAGCATGGCCGCCGTCACCGCCGCCATGCCGGTGGCGGTGGCGCGCGCGACCTCTGCCCCCTCAATCAGGGCCATCCGGTCCTCGAACATCGCGGCGGTCGGATTACGCAGCCGGGAATAGGTATAGCCCTGCTGGTCCCCGGCAAAGCGGGCTGCCGCATCCTCGGCACAGTCATAGGCATATCCCGACGTCATGAACATGGCTTCGGATGTCTCGCCGATCTCGCTGCGCCATGTCCCGCCCCGGACCAGCTGTGTCTGAAGCCGCCAGCCGGAGGTTATTTCACGATTTTGTCCCGTATCCTTTTTCATAATTTACTGCTGCCTTTACTTACAGGGTTCCTGACGACCCGGGCCGGGAAAATCCCGACGCTTATTGAAAATTAATATATAATAGCTATTATCCTGATTTAATAGGTATAAATAAACACGAAAAATGAGAAAAATATGATTCCTGTTATTCTTTCCGGCGGGTCCGGGTCCCGGTTATGGCCGCTGTCGCGGTCGATGTATCCCAAACAATTTCTGGCGATGAACAGCGATTATTCCATGTTTCAGGAGACATTGCGCCGCCTTGAGGGGCTTGACCATGACGCCCCGATTGTGGTCTGCAATGCCGAGCATCGATTCCTTGCCGCCGAAAAGCTGCGTGAGCTTGGCATTCCGCCACGCTCGATTATTCTTGAGCCAATGGGGCGCAATACGGCCCCGGCGATAGCGGTAAGCGCCCTCGCGGCCCTCAAAAAACAGGATGACCCGCTTTTGCTGATCCTGCCCGCCGATCATACCATCCGCGACAACAGGCGTTTTCATGACAGCATTAAAAAGGCAGAAAAACTGGCACAGGACGGGGCACTGGTCACTTTTGGCATCGTCCCCGATCAGCCCCATAGCGGATATGGCTATATCCGGCGCGGGGCGAATGAAAGCGATGGCGGCTATCACGTCAAAGCCTTTGTCGAAAAACCGGATATGAAAACCGCGCAAAAATTTCTGAAATCCGGCGACTATCTGTGGAATAGCGGCATGTTCATGTTCCGGGCCAGCCGCTTTCTCGAAGAGCTGGAGAAATTCCAGCCGGAGGTTCTCCACCATGCCACGGCGGCTTATGACAAGGCGGAAGCGGATTTTGACTTTACCCGGCTTGATGCGGATAAATTTGCCGTCTGTCCGGGCATCTCCATTGACTATGCGGTGATGGAACATACAAGGGATGCCCGGGTCGTCCCCCTTGATGCCGGATGGAGCGATATCGGCTCATGGTCGTCACTATGGGATTTCTGCGAGAAGGATCAGGACGGCAACAGCCTGACCGGTGACATCATTGCCGAAGACACCCGTGACTGCTATATCATGGCCGAAAACAAGCTGGTCACCACCCTCGGGATTAACGACCTTATCATTGTCGATACCAAGGATGCACTTCTGGTGACGCCGAAGGGCCGCTCGGAAGATGTCAAGGCAATCGTTGACCGGCTAAAGGCCCGGGACCGCCCGGAAGCCCTGATTCACCGGGAGGTCTATCGTCCATGGGGCAAATATGACAGCATCGGTTTCGGCGAGCGTGACCAGGTCAAACGCATCACTGTAAACCCCGGCGCAAAACTCTCGCTTCAGATGCATCATCACCGGGCCGAACACTGGATCGTCGTCAAGGGCAGCGCCCGGGTAACCAAAGGGGAGGAAATCTTCATGCTTCATGAGAATGAATCAACCTTTATCCCGACTGGCACGGTCCACGCGCTGGAAAATCCCGGTGTCATCCCGCTGGAAATGATAGAGGTCCAGTCGGGCAGCTACCTCGGCGAAGATGATATTGTCCGCTTTGAAGATAAATATGGCCGGGCGTGAGGCGGGATATTTTCTTCCTCACGGGGCCTTTTTGCCCACTTTGGCGATCACCTTGATTTCCCCGGCCCGGGCAAAGGTCAGAATCAGTGGCAGATCATCGCCTGGGACCAGCTTTTTCTGCAGGCCGAAAAGCATCA
>JALUWZ010000075.1 GCA_027019205.1 Emcibacter sp. | reverse complement strand
TGTCCTGATCTTCTTGGGCAGGGAATGAGCATGGGAGCGAACAACCGGGCCGAAAGCGCGGCCACCACTGCGGAACTGGCTGACCTTGCCGGCACCATGACGGGCGGTGCCGCCACCTTTCTGGCGTCCGATACGTTTGGTTGTTCCGGCTATTTCCCCACGGGTCAGAACCTTGTGGGTTCCAGCCCGGCGTTTGGCCAGCTGCCAGACGACAACACGCTGGAGAATATCCGCCCGCTCCGGCAGGGCGTAGATGCCGTCATCAAGATCTACCTTGCCGGCGCTCTTGGCATCAAGTGTGATTACTTCGGCTTTCATTGGTTATTCCTTATTCTCTTCTGCGGTGGCAGCGGGCGCTTCTTCCGCAGGTGCCGTTTCAGCAGGAGCCGCACGCACCGCACCGGGATAAGGCGCATCGGTATTCGCAGGCTTCTTCACCGCATCATTGATTAAAATCCAGCCATTTTTTGACCCGGGAACCGCGCCTTTGATCAGGATCAGTCCTTCGTCAATATCTGTTGCCACGACCTCAAGGTTAAGAATGGTCTTGCGCTCTGACCCCATATGGCCCGCCATCTTCTTGCCCTTGAACACCCGTCCGGGATCCTGACATTGTCCGGTGGAGCCATGTGAACGGTGAGAAATGGAAACCCCGTGGGTCGCCCGCAGGCCGCCGAAATTATGGCGCTTCATCGCCCCGGCAAAGCCTTTACCCTTGGAGGTGCCGGTCACATCAACCATCTGGCCCGCGATAAAATGCTCAACCGTCAGTTCAGCGCCGATATCAATAAAGCCATCATCCAATATACGGAATTCGGCAAGCTTTGATTTCGGTTCGACCTTTGCCTTGGCAAAATGGCCCCGCATCGGCTGGCTCGTCCGCTTTACCTTGGCATGACCCACCCCGAGCTGGAGCGCGTTATAGCCGTCTTTTGCCTTTGTCTTATGGCTGACAACCTGACAATTATCAACTTGCAGCAATGTCACGGGAATATGTTTTCCGCCTTCGGCAAAAACACGCGACATGCCAACTTTTCTAGCAATCAATCCTGCACGCATTTCATTAACCCTGCAATTTGATTTCAACGTCAACACCGGCGGCGAGATCAAGCTTCATCAGCGCATCCACAGTCTGCGGTGTTGGCTCGACAATATCCAAAAGACGCTTGAAAGTGCGCATTTCGAACTGCTCCCGGGATTTTTTATTCACATGCGGCGAGCGCAATACCGTGAATTTCTCAATCCGTGTCGGCAAAGGAATAGGGCCGCGAACACTGGCCCCGGTTCTTTTTGCCGTATTGGCAATATCACCGGCGGCCTGATCAAGAGTACGATGATCAAAGGCCTTCAGGCGAATGCGAATATTTTGTGATTCCAACATATAAATTTACGCGGGCCTTATCGACCCGCGCCCTAACCCTTGGTTATTCAATAATTTTGGCGACGACGCCGGCGCCGACGGTGCGACCACCTTCACGAATGGCAAAACGCAGCCCTTCATCCATGGCAATCGGGCAGATCAATTCAACATTAATCGTCACATTGTCGCCCGGCATTACCATCTCAACACCCTCGTCAAGCGTCACAACACCCGTCACATCCGTCGTCCGGAAGTAAAACTGGGGACGGTAGTTGGTGAAAAACGGCGTATGACGCCCGCCTTCTTCCTTGGTCAGGATATAGGCCTCGGCCTTGAATTTGGTATGCGGCGTGATGGAGCCAACATGGGCCAGAACCTGACCGCGCTCAACATCTTCGCGGGCAACACCGCGCAGAAGCGCACCAATATTGTCACCCGCCTGCCCGCTGTCCAGAAGCTTGCGGAACATTTCAACCCCGGTGACCGTCGTCTTGCGGGTCTCCTTGACACCGACAATCTCGACTTCCTCGCCAACCTTGATAACACCGCGTTCAACACGCCCCGTCACAACAGTCCCGCGACCGGAAATGGAAAACACATCCTCAATCGGCATCAGAAACGCCCCGTCAATCGCCCGCTCGGGCTGGGGAATATACTCGTCAACCGCTTCCATCAGCTTCAGGATGCTCTCCCTGCCAATCGCGTCATCACGGCCCTCAAGCGCCGCAAGCGCCGACCCGGCAATAATTGGAATATCGTCGCCGGGAAATTCATACTCGGAAAGAAGCTCGCGGATTTCCATCTCAACCAGCTCAAGCAATTCCTCGTCATCAACCTGATCAACCTTGTTCAGGTAAACAACCAGCGCCGGAACACCAACCTGACGCGCCAGAAGAATATGCTCGCGAGTCTGGGGCATCGGGCCATCAGCCGCGCTCACCACCAGAATCGCCCCGTCCATCTGTGCCGCACCGGTGATCATATTCTTCACATAATCCGCATGGCCCGGACAATCAACATGGGCATAATGACGGTTCGCCGTCTCATACTCAACATGGGACGTCGATATCGTAATCCCGCGTTCGCGTTCCTCCGGCGCCTTGTCAATATTCGCAAAATCAACAAAATCAGCCCCGCCACTTTCCGCAAGTACCTTGGTAATCGCCGCCGTCAACGTCGTCTTGCCATGGTCAACATGGCCGATCGTCCCTATATTGCAATGCGGCTTGTTACGTTCAAATTTCTGCTTAGCCATAGTCTTAAGTCCTTCTCACTTATATTCAAGCGTCTCGCTTTTTCCTCACGAGAAAAGTTAGTTTCAAATTAAAGTTTCAATCAGGCATATTTCTCTTTTATTTCCTCGGCAACCGCCTGGGGCACCTCGGCATAATGGTCAAACTGCATGGAATATGTTGCCCGACCCTGGGAAAAAGACCGCAACTGATTCACATAACCAAACATATTGGCCAGCGGAACCATCGCAGAAATTACCGTATTGGGTCCTCGGGTTTCAGTACCTGATATCTGTCCGCGACGGGATGAGATATCACCGATAACATCGCCCATATAATCTTCCGGGGTTACCACCTCGACATCCATCATCGGCTCCAGCAGTTTAATGCCGGCCTGTCGTGCTGCTTCGCGCATTCCGGCCCGTCCGGCTATTTCAAAGGCCATAACAGATGAGTCAACATCATGATAGGCCCCGTCAATCAGACGGATACTGAAGTCAATAATCGGGAAGCCAATCAACGCACCGGTTTCGGCAACATCCCTGATCCCCTTTTCAACGCCGGGAATATATTCTTTTGGAATATTACCGCCCTTGATTTCATCATTGAACAAAATGCCGGACCCGCGTTCGCCGGGAGTGATAACAAATTTGATCCGGGCAAACTGGCCTGAGCCACCGGACTGTTTCTTATGGGTATAATCAATTTCAGCTTCCCGGGCGATAGATTCGCGATAGGCGACCTGTGGCGCCCCGACATTGGCCTCAACACTGAATTCCCGCTTCATCCGGTCTACCAGAATATCAAGGTGAAGTTCGCCCATACCGGAAATAACGGTCTGGCCGCTTTCCTCATCCGACTTGACCCGGAAGCTGGGATCTTCCTGAGCCAGACGATTAAGGGCTATGCCCATTTTTTCCTGATCAACCTTGGTTTTCGGCTCAACCGCAACGGAAATAACCGGTTCCGGAAATTCCATCCGCTCAAGGACAATCTGCTTGGTCGTGCTGCACAGGGTATCGCCGGTTGTGGTCTGTTTCAAACCGCAGAGCGCGACAATATCACCGGTGCGTGCTTCCTTGATATCTTCGCGGGAATTGGAATGCATCTGCAGCATCCGCCCGACTTTTTCCTTGCGGCCCTTGACCGAATTGGTCACCATTGTCCCGGCCTCCAGAACACCGGAATAGATACGGGCAAAGGTCAGGGTTCCAACAAAGGGATCGGTCATCACCTTGAAGGCAAGCGCAGAGAATGGCTCGTCATCGGACGGCGCACGGCTCATCGGCTCGTCACTATCCACCGCAACCCCCTCAACATCCCTGATGTCGAGCGGTGACGGCATAAAATCAACAACTGCATCAAGAAGGGTCTGCACCCCCTTGTTTTTAAAGGCGGTTCCGGTCAGCACCGGAACAAAATTACCGGCAATTGTACCTTTGCGGATCAGCTCTTTAAGTTTTTCTTCGGACGGTTCCTCGCCCTCAAGATAGGCTTCCATGGCCTCTTCATCAAGCTCGACTGCCATGTCGATCATATTGGTGCGATATTCCGCAACCTCTGCTGCAATGTCAGCCGGGATTTCCGCCTCGGCATAATTGGCCCCCATGGCTTCGTTTTCCCAGATAATCGCCACATTCTTGACCAGATCAACATGACCGATATAATCGGCTTCCGCCCCGATCGGATATTGTATAACCAGCGCATTGGAGCCAAGACGTTCCTTGATCATATCCACGCAGCGGAAGAAATTTGCCCCCATACGGTCCATCTTGTTGACGAAACACATGCGTGGTACATCATATTTGTCAGCCTGACGCCAGACTGTTTCGGACTGTGGCTCGACCCCGGCAACGGAATCAAAAACCGCAACCGCACCGTCAAGGACCCTGAGAGAGCGTTCAACTTCAATCGTGAAATCCACATGTCCCGGGGTATCAATAATATTAATCCGGTGATCATTCCAGAAACAGGTTGTCGCCGCAGAGGTAATGGTAATACCGCGTTCCTGTTCCTGCTCCATCCAGTCCATGGTCGCGGCCCCGTCATGGACCTCGCCAATTTTATGACTGACACCGGTATAGAATAGAATACGTTCTGTCGTTGTTGTCTTACCCGCATCAATATGGGCCATAATGCCAATATTGCGGTAATCCTGAAGGGGAGTTATACGTGCCATTATAATAAACCTTTAAACCTTCATTTACCAGCGATAATGGGAGAAGGCCTTGTTAGCCTCCGCCATCTTGTGGGTGTCTTCGCGTTTCTTCACAGACGCGCCGCGATTATTCAGTGAATCGAGCAATTCCCCTGCCAGACGCTCTGTCATGGTATTTTCATTGCGTTTGCGGGACATTTCGATCAACCAGCGAATGGCCAGCGCCTGCGCCCGGTCGGCGCGGACTTCGATCGGCACCTGATAGGTCGCCCCGCCAACGCGACGGGATTTCACCTCTACAGCCGGCTTGATATTATCAAGTGACTGATGGAACACTTCGATAGGCTCCTGCCCGGATTTGGACTTGACCATTTCCAGCGCACCATAGACAATGCGCTCTGCCGTGGATTTTTTGCCATCAACCATCAGATTATTGATGAATTTAGTCAAAACCAGATCCCCGAATTTGGGGTCTGGAAGAATTTTACGTTTTTCAGCAGCGTGACGACGCGACATATCCTGTATCCTTACTTGGGACGTTTGGTACCATATTTGGAACGACTTTGACGACGATCGGATACCCCCTGGGTATCCAGAACACCGCGCAACACATGATAACGAACACCGGGCAGATCCTTGACACGACCGCCGCGAATAAGCACAACACTATGCTCCTGAAGGTTATGGCCTTCACCCGGAATGTAACTTGTGACCTCAAATCCGTTCGTCAGACGCACCCGGGCGACTTTACGAAGGGCAGAGTTTGGTTTCTTTGGTGTTGTCGTATAAACACGTGTGCAGACACCGCGCTTTTGCGGGCATGCTTCAAGCGCAGGTACCTTGTTCCGTACCGGTTTGTTCTTACGTGGCTTACGCACCAACTGGTTAATTGTCGGCATCTTAAATCCTTAAGTCTTTCCGCAATATATATGCTAAACGGACAGCATGTTTTTCCGAAAAAAAACAACAGAACAGCACTAGCCTGTTCTGGCTATCCGTAAAAATTCCTAAATTTTCCGTTCTCTGAGCTTTTAGGCACAGCGTTTAGACTGTTTTGTCTACCACCTGACCTCAAAGAGTGAGCGCATACTATGTAGGGAGTTATGAACAGTCAAGCAAAATATATCATCTCCTGACAGAACAGCATTTTTTATGAAAAAAGGCCGGAAAATCAGCATAAACTGTTCTTCCGGCCCAAAATTTATTCGGGATTTATTTTCACGGCGCCCAGCAGACCGGTAAAAAGAGGCCGGCTCTGGCATATGTCCCTGTGTCATCTGATGTGATCAGGTGTGATCAGACTGATTCAGCAGTCTCCACTGAGTCGCCACCCATCGTCGCCAGAATATCCGTTTCCTCCCGGTTATCAGCGAGGATAGCCTCATCCCTCTTTCTGGCAATGCGCCGGAATTCCTGCATCTTCGATCCGGTGCCCGCCGGAATCAAACGTCCAACAATCACATTTTCCTTCAGACCGACAAGATGGTCGCTTTTCCCGGCAACGGCGGCTTCGGTAAGAACCCGGGTTGTTTCCTGGAAAGAGGCCGCAGAAATAAAGGACCGGGTCTGTAGCGACGCCTTGGTAATGCCCAGCAATATAGGTTCGCCCTTTGCCGGCAAGTGACCGGCTTCCTCGGCCTTGCGGTTGGCTTCCTCAAATTCTTCGCGGTCAACCTGTTCGCCAAGCAGGAAGGTGGATTCACCCGATGAGGTGATTTCAACCTTCTGGAGCATCTGACGGACAATAACCTCGATATGCTTGTCATTGATGCCAACGCCCTGTAGCCGGTAAACTTCCTGTACCTCGTCAACCAGATAATGGGCCAGAGCCTCGATTCCCATGGTTTTCAGAATATCATGCGGGGCGGGATTCCCGTCAATCAGATATTCCCCACGCCGGATAAAGTCGCCCTCCTGCACAGAAATATGCTTGCCCTTGGCAATCAGATATTCCACCGGAGACTCATCTTCATCCTTGGGCCGGATGCTGATGCGGCGCTTGTTTTTATAATCGCGGCCAAATTCAACATAGCCGTCAACCTCGGCAATCACCGCGTGATCCTTGGGCCGGCGGGCTTCGAACAATTCCGCCACTCGCGGCAGACCACCGGTGATATCCTTGGTCTTGGAGGCTTCGCGCGGAATACGCGCCACCACATCACCGGCATGAACCTCATCCCCGTCATTGACGGACAAAATAGCCCCGACCGACATATAGTAACGGGCCTCGGTTCCATTAGCCAGTTCAACCACCTGGTCCTTGTCATCCCGCAGCGTGATACGGGGGCGCAGGTCCGCGCCCTTTGGCTGGGAGCGCCAGTCAATCACCACCCGGCTGGAAATACCGGTTGCCTCATCGACAGCCTCACTGAGGGACACCCCTTCAGTCAAATCGACATAGCGGGCCGTGCCACCACGCTCTGTAATGATCGGCAGGGTGTAAGGGTCCCATTCCACAAGTTTGTCCCCGTGGGTAACCGCCTCACCCTCATCCTTGACCAGATGAGAGCCAAACGGCACCTTGTAGGTTACCCGCTCGCGACCCTCATCATCAACAATGACAATTTCCATATTGCGGCTCATGACAACGAGGCGGTCTTTTGAATCCCTGACCACATTGCGGTTGAGCAATTTGATCGTCCCGTCATGAGAAGCCTCATGGGTGGACTGTTCAGATACCGATGATGCGGTACCGCCGATATGGAAGGTACGCATGGTCAGCTGGGTTCCCGGCTCACCAATCGACTGGGCCGCAATAACCCCGACAGATTCGCCAAGATTGACCGGAATGCCCCGCGCGAGGTCACGGCCATAACATTTACAGCAGATCCCCCCCCGGGTTTCACAGGTCAGGCCCGACCGGACCTTGACCGTTGCCACCCCGGCTTTTTCAACGATTTCCACAGCCTCTTCATCAAGATGGGCACCGGCCTCGACAATCACCTCACCACTGACAGGGTCGGCAATATCCACTGCCGCACAGCGCCCGAGAATACGTTCGCCAAGCGTCACCGTCACATCACCGCCATCGGCGACTTCGGTCAGGTCAATGCCGTTCAGGGTGCCGCAATCTTCCTCGACCGTGACACAATCCTGTGACACATCAACCAGACGACGGGTGAGATAGCCGGAGTTGGCAGTTTTCAGTGCCGTATCCGCAAGTCCCTTCCGCGCCCCGTGACTGGAATTAAAATATTCCAGAACGCTCAAGCCTTCCTTGAAGTTGGAAATAATCGGCTTTTCGATGATTTCACCCGAAGGTTTGGCCATCAGGCCGCGCATCCCGGCAAGCTGTTTCATCTGGGCCGCAGAACCACGGGCGCCGGAATCAGCCATCATAAAGATGGAGTTGATATCAAGGGTCCGGCCATTTTCATCGACACCGGTCTTGGAAATCTCCGCCATCATCGCGTCAGCCACCCGGTCCGTGCATTGCGACCAGGCATCAACCACCTTGTTATATTTCTCGCCCTGGGTGATCAGACCCTGATTATACTGGGATTCAAATTCTTTCACGGCGGCGGTCGTCTCATCAATCATCCCGGCCTTGGCTTCGGGGATGATCATGTCATCCTTGCCAAAGGAAATCCCGGCATTACAGGCTTCACGGAAACCAAGCCGCATGATGCCGTCGGCAAACAGCACCGTTTCTTTCTGACCTGCATGGCGATAAACAATATCAATGATATTGGAGATATCCTTCTTGGTCAGATTATGGTTGATCAGGTCAAAGGGAATATTCGGATGCTTTGGCAGATGACGGGCCAGCAACATGCGCCCCGGCGTTGTTTCCACCCGTAGAGTGACGGGATTGAAATCCTTATCCACCGTATGATAGCGGGCGATAATCTTTGAATGAAGGGTGATCACCTTGTTGAACAGCGCCTGTTCTATTTCCTCCATATCGGCAAAGGCCATGCCCTCGCCCGGCTCCCCTACCTTGTCGAGGGTGATATAATAGAGACCGAGAATGATATCCTGGGACGGCACAATGATCGGCTTGCCGTTGGAGGGGCTGAGAATATTGTTGGTTGACATCATCAGGACGCGGGCTTCAAGCTGTGCTTCGAGGCTGAGCGGTACATGCACCGCCATCTGGTCCCCGTCAAAGTCGGCGTTAAAGGCTGCACAGACCAGCGGGTGAAGCTGTAACGCCTTGCCTTCAATCAGCACCGGTTCAAAGGCCTGAATACCAAGCCTGTGGAGGGTTGGCGCCCGGTTGAGCAGGATCGGATGTTCACGGATTACGACATCCAGCACATCCCAGACCTCGCGACGTTCCTTTTCCACCAGCTTCTTGGCCTGTTTGATGGTCGTGGCAATACCAAGCTTGTCCAGACGGGCATAGATAAACGGTTTGAACAGTTCCAGTGCCATCTTCTTTGGCAACCCGCATTGATGCAGCAACAGATCAGGCCCGACCACGATCACCGACCGGCCGGAATAGTCAACCCGCTTGCCGAGCAGATTCTGGCGGAAGCGGCCCTGTTTGCCTTTAAGCATATCTGACAGGGATTTCAGCGGGCGCTTGTTGCCGCCGGTAATCACCCGGCCCCGACGGCCATTGTCGAACAGCGCATCAACTGCTTCCTGCAACATGCGCTTTTCATTGCGGACAATAATATCCGGCGCCCGCAGCTCGATCAGCCGTTTCAGACGATTATTCCGGTTAATCACCCGACGGTACAGGTCATTGAGGTCGGAGGTGGCAAAACGGCCCCCGTCCAGCGGTACCAATGGCCTCAACTCTGGCGGAATGACCGGCAGAATATCAAGGATCATCCATTCCGGACGATTGTCAGACTCAATAAAGCCTTCGATAACTTTCAGCCGCTTGACAATTTTCTTGGGTTTCAGTTCGGATTTGGTTTCGGCCAGTTCCTTGCGCAGGTCGGCTCTCTCCTGCTCAAGATCGACATTCTCCAGCAGCACCTTGATGGCCTCGGCACCGATAGAGGCGGTGAAGCTGTCCTCGCCAAAATCTTCCTGGGCCGTGATATATTCATCCTCGGACAAAAGCTGATTCATCTTCAGCGATGTCAGTCCCGGCTCGGTAACAATGAAATATTCAAAATACAGGACCCGCTCAAGATCCTTCAATGTCATGTCAAGCACCAGACCGATCCGGCTTGGCAGGGATTTCAGGAACCAGATATGGGCCACGGGGGCCGCCAGTTCAATATGGCCCATCCGGTCGCGGCGTACCTTGCTGAGGGTGACTTCCACACCGCATTTTTCACAGGTAATCCCGCGATATTTCATGCGCTTGTATTTACCACACAGACATTCATAATCCTTCATCGGGCCAAAAATACGGGCGCAGAACAGACCGTCTTTTTCCGGTTTGAACGTCCGGTAATTGATGGTTTCCGGTTTTTTGATTTCACCAAATGACCAGGAACGGATATGTTCCGCACTGGCGATGGTAATTTTGATGGTATCGAACGTCTCCGGTTTTGAAACCGGGTTGAAGAAATTCATTACTTCCTGACGCATAGCCTTTTATCTCCTGTTCAGATCCGGTTTAGTCGGCAACATTCAAAAGTTCAACATTCAGGCACAGGGATTTCATCTCCTTGACCAGAACATTGAAGGATTCCGGAATACCGGCCTCAAAACTGTCGTCCCCACGGACAATGGCCTCATAGACCTTGGTCCGGCCATTGACATCATCCGACTTGACAGTCAGCATTTCCTGCAGCGTATAGGCGGCACCATAGGCCTGCAATGCCCAGACCTCCATTTCGCCAAATCTCTGGCCGCCAAACTGTGCCTTGCCGCCGAGAGGCTGCTGGGTTACCAGTGAATAGGGGCCAATTGAGCGCGCATGAATCTTGTCATCAACCAGATGATGGAGCTTCAGCATATAGATGTAGCCCACGGTCACCTTGCGGTCGAATTTCTCGCCGGTCCGGCCATCATACAGATCGACCTGACCAGATCTATCCACCCCGGCAAGTTCCAGCATGTCACAGATATCCGCCTCATGCGCCCCGTCAAATACCGGGGTTGCCATCGGAATACCGTTACGCAGATTGCCGGACATTTCAATGATATCTTCATCATTAAGCGGGGCAATCTCGGCCTCATACTGTTCCGTAGAATAGATTTTTTTGAATTTATCACGCAGCGCGTCGGCCTTCTGTTTCTGATCAAAGGCATAATTGTCCAGCAGTTCGGACACCTGAACCCCGAGCGAGCGCGAGGCCCAGCCGAGATGGGTTTCCAGAATCTGTCCGACATTCATCCGTGACGGCACCCCGAGCGGGTTGAGAACAATATCCACCGGCGTCCCGTCCTCAAGGAAGGGCATGTCTTCCTGAGGCAGGATACGGGAAATAACCCCCTTGTTGCCATGGCGGCCAGCCATCTTGTCACCCGGCTGCAGCTTGCGCTTCACCGCGACAAAGACTTTGACCATTTTCAACACACCGGGAAGAAGTTCATCGCCGCGCTGAAGCTTCTCGATCTTCTCTTCAAAGCGGGCGCGCAAACGGTCCCGATCATCCTGGAATTTCTGATGCAGGACATCAATTTTCTCCATGACAGACTCATTATCAACGACAATCTGCCACCATAGCCCATGACCAAGCCCGTCCAGAAGTTCGTCTGTAACCTTGTCACCCCTGGAAATATCATTTGGTCCCTTGGCCACCACATTGCCCAGAAGCAACGGACGCAGCCGGGCATAGATACTGCGATCAAGAATGGCCTGTTCGTCTTCCCGGTCCTTGCTGAGCCGTTCAATTTCCTCGCGTTCGATGGCGATTGAACGCTCGTCCTTGTCAATACCGTGGCGGTTAAACACCCGGACCTCGACAACGGTTCCGGCAACCCCGGGCGACAGGCGCATTGAGGTATCACGAACATCTGCGGCTTTCTCGCCAAAGATCGCCCGCAGAAGTTTTTCTTCCGGCGTCATCGGGCTTTCACCCTTGGGGGTGATCTTGCCCACCAGAATATCGCCCGGATGAACCTCGGCACCGATATAAACGATTCCGGCCTCATCAAGATTTTTCAGGCCTTCTTCGCCAACATTTGGAATATCACGGGTGATGTCTTCGGGGCCAAGCTTGGTATCCCGGGCCATGACTTCGAGTTCCTCAATATGGATTGAGGTAAAGACGTCATCCTTCACAATCCGTTCGGAAATCAGGATACTGTCTTCAAAGTTATAGCCATTCCACGGCATGAAGGCCACCAGCACATTACGACCCAGCGCCAGTTCACCCATATCGGTTGACGGACCATCCGCCAGCACGTCACCGCGCCGGACAATGTCACCTACCTTGACCAGCGGACGCTGGTTGATGCAGGTATTCTGGTTGGAACGCTGGAATTTCCGCAGGGTGTAAATATCAACCCCAGAGGTACCCTCTTCAACATCCTCACTGACCCGTATCACAATACGACGCGCGTCAACCTGATCAATGATACCCGCCCGGTCGGCAACAATGGAGGCGCCGGAATCCCGGGCAACGACCCGTTCCATGCCGGTGCCGACAAAGGGCGATTCCGCTTTCAGCAGGGGCACAGCCTGACGCTGCATATTTGATCCCATAAGCGCCCGGTTGGCATCGTCATTTTCCAGGAAGGGAATAAGTGCCGCCGCAACCGAAACCACCTGTTTGGGCGAGACATCCATCAGAGTTATATTTTCCGGCTTGATCAGATGATGTTCCCCGGCCTCGCGACAGTCAATCAGATCACCGGCAAAGGTGCCGTCGTCATTCAATTCGGTATTGGCCTGGGCAATGGTATATTTTTCTTCTTCCATCGCCGACAGATACATTACCTCGTCCAAAACCTTGCCCTCCTCAACTTTGCGGTAGGGGGCTTCGATAAAGCCGTATTTATTGATCTTGGCAAAGATGGCCAGCGAATTGATCAGGCCGATATTCGGCCCTTCCGGAGTTTCAATCGGACAGATACGGCCATAATGGGTTGTATGCACGTCACGCACTTCAAATCCGGCACGTTCACGGGTCAGTCCCCCGGGGCCGAGGGCAGACATGCGCCGTTTATGGGTAATTTCCGACAGCGGATTGGTCTGGTCCATAAACTGGCTGAGCTGTGATGAGCCGAAAAATTCGCGGACTGCGGCCACCGCCGGTTTGGCATTAACCAGATCATGAGGCATCACGGTATCAATATCAATGCTGCTCATCCGTTCGCGAATGGCGCGTTCCATACGCAGCAGGCCGATACGATACTGATTTTCCATCAGTTCGCCGACCGACCGTACCCGGCGATTGCCGAGATGGTCAATATCGTCAACCGTACCCTTGCCGTCCTTGAGATCAACCAGATTTTTCAGGACTGCCAGAATATCTTCCTTG
>JALUWZ010000074.1 GCA_027019205.1 Emcibacter sp. | reverse complement strand
AATCCCCTTGCTCGGTCACCATGGAAATTCAGGATATTCCGGCGATTTCCCAGGCTGCCCATGAGCGCGGTGCATTGGTGATGATGGATAATACCTGGGGCACCCCGCTCCATTTCAGGCCATTTGATCACGGGGTGGATTTCTCTATCCATGCCGGGACCAAATATATTGTCGGCCATTCGGACGCCATGGTCGGCATGGTCACGGCCTGCAAGCCCCATCTGGAACAGCTTTTCGATATGTCCTATCAGATGGGCTATTGCCTCGCGCCCGATGATGCCTATCTTGCCCTGCGCGGATTACGCAGCCTGAAGGTCCGGCTCAAACAGCATGAACAGAATGCCCTCAGGGTGGCAAAATGGCTGGCAGGACGCCCGGAAGTTGATCATCTGCGTCACCCGGCCTTTGCCAGCTGTCCGGGGCATGAGATGTGGAAAAGGGATTTTACCGGCTCCAACGGGCTGTTTTCCTTTGTCCTGACGCAGGGGCATGAGGCGGCGACCACCGCGATGATGGAAGGCATGGACCATTTCAAAATGGGCTATAGCTGGGGCGGCTATGAAAGTTTGATCCTGACCTATCACGGCATTGACAAATATCGCACCGCCAGTGGATGGGTTGCGCCGGGGCCGTTGATGCGGCTGCATATCGGGCTGGAGGATGTCGAAGACCTGATTGCCGACCTTGATCGGGGATTCAGGCGGTTTAACCGGGCGCTGTGACGGGTAACAGCCGCCCGGCAAGGAATAATATCAGGGCGGACAGGACAATCGCCGGGCCGGCGGGCAGATCCCACAGGCTGGAGGACATGATTCCCATCACGACCGCAAGGCTGCCGGCTATCATTGAATAGAGCGCCATCTGTCCCGGCGAGCGGGCAATATTACGCGCTGCTGCCGCCGGAATAATCATCAGCGAGGTGATCAGCAGGGCGCCGATTACTTTCATGGCAAAGGCGACCAGCAGCGCGATCAGCAACATATAAATGATTTTGGTCCTGAGGACATGCACCCCCTCGATCCGCGCAAGATCCTCATGAACCGTGATCGACAGCAGCGGGGTCCAGATATAAAGCAGGCCGCCAAGGGCAAGTAGCGCCATAACCCCGATACCAATGATATCCGGCGTGTCAATTGCCAGAATATCGCCGATCAGGAATGACATCATGTCCTGACGCAGATTTTCCTGAAGGGCAATAATAATCAGGCCGCTCGACAAGGCCCCGTGGGCGAGAATTCCCAGCAGGGTATCGGTGGAAAATTTACTGCCCCGCTGTAACAACAGCAGCATGGCGGAAATAAAAGTACAGGTGATCATGATGATCCACGGACTTCCGGTGCCGAGCGCGAGGCCAAGGCCGACCCCCATCAGGGCCGAATGGGAAATGGTGTCGCCGAAATAGGCCATGCGCCGCCAGACCAGAAAACAGCCGAGCGGTCCGGCGGCCACCGCCACCAGTATCCCGGCAAGCATGGCCTGAAGGATAAAACTGTCAATCATGATGGCAGTCCTCGTCATGGGGACCCTGAACCACATTACCCGCCCCGTCATGATGATGGTCGTGATGATGGGTATAGAGGGCTATTTCCCGGGTCTGCAGGCCGAGCATGGCCTGATATTCCGGGTGGTCTTTAATATTCTCCGGTGCGCCGCTGCAGCAGATATGACGGTTCAGGCAGATAACCCTGTCGGTGCCGGCCATCACCATATGAAGGTCATGGGAAATCATTAATACCCCACAGCCCTTGTCATGTCTGATACGGCTGATCAGCCGGTAAAGTTCCTCCTGTCCGGTGATATCAACCCCCTGTACCGGCTCGTCAAGGACGATCAGGGCCGGATTGCCGAGCAGGGCGCGGGCCATAAGCACACGCTGCATTTCCCCGCCGGATATGCGTTGGACCGGGCTGTCGGCGACATGGGCAATCCTGACCAGTGCCATGACCTCTTCCGCCGCCGCCGGGCGGGTGCCGGGCCGGAGCATCAGGAAATGGCGCACGGTCAGGGGCAGAATATCCTCTATCATGATTTTCTGCGGCATATAGCCAAGGACAATGCCGGGCGCCCGCCGGACCTGCCCGCTGTCCGGGGCAATCAGGCCAAGGGCAATTTTCATCAGGGTGCTTTTTCCGGCGCCATTCGGCCCGATCAGGGTGACGATCTCCCCCCGGTTGACAGAAAAGCTGACCTTGTCCAGCACCCGCCGTCCGCCAAAGGATATGCCGACATTTTCAAGAGCAAGAAGGGCAGATGGCCTGTCCGACATGATCATTCCCGGCAATCTGCGCATAGCCCCATGATTTCAAGCATGCTGTTTTCACATATATAGCCATGGGACCGGGCGGTTTTCGCGATATGGGACATCAGGGTCCGGTCATTCACTTCGGTCACAGTCCGGCAGGACCGGCAG
>JALUWZ010000073.1 GCA_027019205.1 Emcibacter sp. | reverse complement strand
CACCGTCAGATAACCGCCAATCACCGGCCCCAGGGCCGGGGCCAGCGCCATGGCCGTCCCCATATAGGACAGAATCTTCGCCGCACCCGCCGGGCCGTAAATATCCCGGACCATACTGCGGGACAGAACAACCCCGGCGCAACCGCCGAGCGCCTGCAACGCCCTTCCGGCGATCAGAATCCCGATTGTCGGCGCCAGCAGACAGACAACGGACCCCGCCAGATATATCACTGTCCCGGTCAGAATAACCGGTTTGCGGCCAAACCGGTCGGACAACGGCCCGTAAATGAGCTGACAGGAGGCAAAAACCACCATATAGAGACTGAGGGTCAATTGCACGGTTGTGACATCTGTGTGAAAGAACCCCTGAATGACCGGCAGGGCGGGCAGATATAAATCGGTGGTAATTGGCCCCAGAGCGGTCAGTATTGTCAGCAGAATAACCATAATCAGGGCGTCAGGACGTATATTCATAAAAAAATCCACTCGGGGCCAACACCCATTAATTATGTACAATTCTGACTTCCTCGTATATATAGCCAGACAAGTCAACATAATTACGCTTGTTAAAGGGGCATCTCCCCGAACCGGAAAATATATATTCATGAATAAATTTGCAAAACTGGGGCTGCGGGCCGCCATTCTGCGGGCTGTAGAGGAAGGCGGTTATGTCGAAATGACCCCTATTCAGGCCCAGGCCATCCCGAGGATACTTGATGGGAAAGACCTTGTTGCCGTTGCCCAGACCGGCACCGGCAAAACCGCCGCTTTCTCTCTGCCGCTGATACAGATGCTGCTGAAAGGCGAAGGCAAACGCAGCGGGAAAGCCGCCCGGTCGCTGATTCTGGCCCCGACGCGTGAGCTGGCGCTTCAGATAGCCGAAAATATCCGCGCCTTTGCCAGACATCTCCACCTGCGGATCGCGCTGGTTTATGGCGGGGCTTCGGCAAAGCCACAGATCAAATCACTGCTGCCGGGGGTTGATATTCTGATTGCCACTCCGGGGCGATTGCTTGACCTGACCGGTCAGGGGGCGGTTAATCTCGGACAGGTCGAACATCTCATTCTCGATGAAGCGGACCGGATGCTCGATATGGGCTTTATCCGCGATATTCAGAAGATTATTGCCTGCCTGCCCAGGGTCCGCCAGACCCTGCTATTTTCCGCCACCATGCCAAAGAGCGTCGAAAAGCTGGCGGCAAGCATCCTGCATAAACCCGAACGGATTGACGTCGCCCCGACAGCCACCACGGCGGAAAAGGTTGAACAGCATATTCTTATGGTGCCTAAAGCCCGCAAACGCGATCTTCTGGTCCATATGCTGAAAAATGATGCCATTAAAAGGGTTCTGGTCTTTACCCGCACCAAACACGGGGCCAACCGGGTGGCAAAACATCTTGACCGGCTGGGCATTGCCGCCAACGCCATTCATGGTAACAAGTCGCAGAATGCCCGGCAAAAAGCTCTTAATGACTTTCGCTCGGGGGCGGTCAGGGCGCTGGTGGCAACCGATGTCGCGGCGCGCGGCATAGATGTCGACGAGGTCAGCCATGTCATTAATTTCGATCTGCCCAATGAACCGGAAAGCTATGTCCACCGTATCGGACGGACGGCGCGGGCCGGGGCCAGCGGCATATCCCTGTCATTCTGTGATCATGACGAGCGGGGTTATCTCCGGGATATTGAAAAAATCATCCGCCAGAAAATACCGCTGATGACTGATCACCCCTATCATGCCGAGGGCAGTAATATGTCGGGCCATGACAAAGGCACGGAAAACACCCCGCATCCCCGCCGTACGGCCCCGAAACGCCGCCCCAATTCCGGCAAACACAAACCCAACCGCCGGGTCAACCAACCCGGGGGCAGCGGCAAGTCCAGGGGAAGAGGCCGTTAACAAGACGAGCCGCTATTTCAATCTCTCGCGATGGATCATGCGCAGGGATGCGGTGCTTTGATCCCCGCATCCTTCGGGCAGGAATATCTGACCGGTTTTTTTGAGGCTCGCCGCATCATAGGTCGCCACATCGCACGCCGCCCCGCCGACATAAACCTGTTTGCCATCACCGGAAATATTGACCGCATAATAGGTATGATCCTGATCAATCCGTCCGGTCAGTTTATGCTGCTTCAGGTCAATCCGGCTCAACTGGGTATAGGTGCCAAAGGCCTGTTTGCCATCCGGGCTGATGACGGTTGAGAATATCAGGACCGAAGTATTCTCGAAATCATTAATCTGATATTTCCCGCTCTTGAGGTCAAGGGTCAGCAGGCCGGTCTTGTAGGCCGCCGGGTCATCCGCCGCCTTGTCGGTTTTTACTGAATAAACCGGAGTGGAAAAAATATCCGTCTGGTCCCATAACGGCCAGAAATCCAGCACATCCGGCAGAGAGCGGTTTTTCAGCTTCCAGTTCCTGAGCGGCAGGGTCTCGACAATCTTGCCGGTTTCAGGGTTCATCTTGTAAATAT
>JALUWZ010000072.1 GCA_027019205.1 Emcibacter sp. | reverse complement strand
AAGCAAATATTCAAGAGGGCTTGCAGTGGCTCGCCTGTCAGAAAACGCCTGACATTTTTACGGATAAATTTCTGCGTCAGCTTCACCGGAAATTATTGGGGAAAGTGTGGATTTGGGCGGGAACGTACCGACAGACGGGCAAGAATATTGGTGTTGATCCTGCTCAAATTGGTGTGCAGCTTCGTAGTGTGCTGGATGATGCACGTTATTGGGTGGATCATAATATATATGCGCCGTTAGAGGCCGCTGTGCGGTTTCATTATCGGCTGGTTTTTATTCATCCATTCCCCAATGGTAATGGTCGTATTTCTCGCATTATGGGTGATATTATGATGGAAAGAATATTCGACCTGCCAGCGATTGACTGGACGGCGGGTACCGATTTGCAGGCGATTACGGATCGACGCAAGCAATATATTGCAGCTTTGCGCGCGGCAGACCGTGGTGACTTTAATCTGTTGATGGCTTTCGTTGGCGGTACGGATATATAATATCATAGTATTTTTAAAATTATTGTTTGATCTCCAGACATGTAATCAATGGAAATTGACACTGCTCAATATTAATTTTAATAAGTTTCCAGAAATCAGAACATATCCACCTAAAATTAAAATAATTTCCAGCTTAGGTTATTGATTACAAATAAAAGATATAGTTGTCATAATCCGCGTGTCGGGGGTTCAAGTCCCTCTCCCGCTACCAAAATTTTCCTGAATATCAGTTTTCGTAAATAGACTTTTTGGCCCCCCTTGGGAGCGGCCTTTTGCGGGCCGCTCCTGAAGGCTGGGAAAGTAGCTTCTTCCTTTAAAAATCCATTTTTGCCTGAATGGTGACAGTCCGGCCCCGGCTCAGGAAATTATAATTGGCAATCGCGCCAAAGGTCGAGCCGGATAGCGGCGCATCACCGGAAAATAACTTGACAATATGGTCGGTCAGATTTTCACCCAGCACCGCCAGCTCCCAGCCGCTGTCACTCATCAGGGCGATCCGCGCGTTAATCCGCGCATAACCGGGTTGCACCAGTTTGGGGTCAAGCTGGGGCGAGGCGTTATAGGCGCTGGTATAGAACAGGTTGGCCGATGTGTTTATGCTTAGCTCGGAAGTCAGGTCATAAACATGATTAAAGCCGAATGTCCCCTGCCATTTTGATACCAGCTGGTTGGTTTTGCCGGAATAGTCACAGTCGCCATTGGCCGCAGACGGCCCGTTCGGGGCCTGACCAAAATAGCATTGACCATTGACATAATCCCGGAATTTGAAATCTGTATAGGCCAGTGAGCCATTGAATGTCAGGCTTTCCGTGGCCTGCCAGCGGCCATCCAGCTCGCCGCCATACACCCGCGCCTTGGCGGCATTGCCGACATTGAACCCGAGCTTGCCATCAAAAATTGATACCTGAAGATTGCTGAAAGTGGTATAGAAACCAGCGAAATTAAGCTCTGCCGCCCCGTCCGCAACCACAAGCTTGCCCCCGATTTCATAGTTATTGGCCGTTTCATCCTGAAATTCGAAAGCCTGTTTCATAGTGGCGGACCGGCCCTTGTTATTGGCGCGGAAGTCAAAGCCGCCCGACTTGTTGCCTTTGACCCAGCTGGCATAAAGCATGGTGTCATCATCCATGTTATAGGTCAGCTTGATATCGGGGGAGAAGCTGGTTTCTGTCCGGTGGCCGGTTACCGGATGGATACCGTTTTTAGCCTGAACCCCGCCAAAGACCGGACCAAAACCGGCCCCGAGCGCAGCCGCTGTTGGCGGTCCGACAAGCGGGCCGAGGGATGCGGTCAGCAGCGGGGTGAGAAAGCTTGTCAGATTGCCGCCAATGGCATTGGAGGCGGCAATGTCAAACACCAGTCCATAGAAATCCGGTGCCAGTTGCCGGGCGCCGGTCAGGGCGCTGCCGTCAAGATTGGTCACGGACAGATTACGCGACCCGTCCTTGGTTTCATAGGTCAGCCGCCCGCCAAGCTGTAATTTAAACTGGTCGCTGATATTCCAGGTGAGTTCGGCAAAACCGGAATAAACATCGGCATTGACCTTGGCCACCCGTGGCCCCGCCGTGTTGGCAAACAGCGCCCCGGCCCCGGAAAGGCCCAACGCCCCGAATAGGGGGGCAAAGGGCGCAAGGGCCGGATTTCCATTCAACAGCGGCACCAGAACCGAGCTGCTGTTGACATTGATGGCATCCTGATAGCCGTGATCACTGGTCTCAAAATAGGCGCCGAGGATATAGTCGATAGTCTCACCCCCCGGGGAGGTCAGGCGGATTTCCTGGGAATATTGGGTATATTGTTCGGCCAGCGGCAGGGTGAAAACATTGGCCCCGGTAAAGTCACAGTCGCAATTGTCATTAAAACTGAAATCGGAATAGCCCGAGATTGATTTCAGGGTGTGATCACCGAGCTGCCAGTCAAGGGTCAGGACGATTTCCGTCTGTTTGTTATTGCTGAAATCACCGTTGGCATGGCGTTTGCCGTCA
>JALUWZ010000071.1 GCA_027019205.1 Emcibacter sp. | reverse complement strand
ACGCTGGCCCATGAACTGGGCCACGGCGTCCATCAGGTCCTCGCCGGGCCGCAGGGCGTCCTGCTGTCCGATACGCCGCTCACGCTGGCCGAAACCGCCAGCGTTTTTGGCGAGATGCTGACCTTCCGCAGCCTGTTGTCGGGACAAACGGACCCGCACAGGCGAAAAATCATGATCGCCGCCAAGGTTGAGGATATGCTCAATACCGTGGTGCGCCAGATCGCCTTTTACGATTTTGAGACCAGAGTGCATGACAAGCGGCGCGACGGTGAGCTGTCCGCCGATGACCTTGGCGATATCTGGATGGCGGTGCAACGGGAAAGTCTGGGCGATGCCATCCGCTTTGATGACAGTTATCGCAGCTTCTGGTGCTATATCCCGCATTTTATTCACTCACCTTTTTATGTTTATGCTTATGCATTCGGCGATTGTCTGGTAAACTCGCTTTACGCAACTTATCAAAGGCAGCCGACCGGCTTTGCGGAAAAATATCTGGCGATGCTGCGGGCGGGCGGGAGTTTGCGCCATAAGGAACTGTTAAAGCCGTTCGGGCTTGATGCCAATAGCCCGGATTTCTGGACGACCGGATTAAATATGATTAGTGATTTGATTGATGAAATAGAGTAATTTTGGATCAGGAGAGGGAGAGCTCTGAATGAAACTTGCCATACCGAAAGAACGCCGGGAGCATGAGCGGCGGGTTGCCGCAACACCGGATACAGTTAAAAAGCTGATTGCGCTTGGTTTTGATGTTGCCGTTGAAAAAGATGCCGGCCTGATGAGCAATATTCCCGACAGCCAGTATAGTGATGCCGGGGCAAAAATAACCGCCGATGCGGCGGCGACTTTTAAAGACGCCGATGTTATTTTCAAGGTCCAGCGCCCGATGCATGCCGCCGAAGGCAAGGTTGACGAAATATCGCTGATCAAGCCCGGGGCGATATTGGCGGCTATTTTATCCCCCTTCACTGACGGCGCGACAGTCGATGCCTATGCCAGCGGCAATATTACCGCCTTTGCCATGGAATTCATGCCGCGCATCACCCGGGCGCAGAGCATGGATGTGCTGTCCTCCCAGTCAAATCTCGCCGGATATATCGCGGTAATTGACGCGGCAAGTGAATTTTCCCGCGCCTTTCCGATGATGATGACCGCCGCCGGTACCGTGGCCCCGGCCAAGGTGATGGTGATGGGAACCGGTGTCGCCGGGCTTCAGGCCATCGCCACCGCCAAACGCCTCGGCGCGGTTGTATCGGCAACCGACGTCCGGGCAGCGGCAAAAGAACAGGTGGAAAGCCTCGCCGCCAAATTCGTCATGGTGGAAAGCGATGAGGGCGGTGAAACCGAAGGCGGCTATGCCAAAGAAATGAGTGATGATTACAAGGCGAAACAGGCCGCCCTGATTGCCGAAACCCTCGCCAAGCAGGATATTGCCATCACGACCGCGCTCATTCCGGGGCGCAAGGCCCCTGTCCTTATCACGCGCGATATGGTCAGGAGCATGAAACCCGGGTCTGTCATCATTGACCTTGCGGTGGAAAGCGGCGGCAATTGTGAACTGTCCCAGCCGGGCAAGATAGTGCTGGAAAACGGCGTCAAGATCATCGGGCATTATAATGTCCCGAGCCGGGTCGCGACCGACGCCAGCGCGCTTTATTCGCGTAATCTGCTGAATTTCATCACCCCGCTCATGGACAGCGACAGCGGAAGCCTGAATATAGACTGGGAAGATGAAATTATTACCGGCACCCTGCTGACCCGTGACGGGGCCATTGTGCATGAACGCCTTACAGGAGGAAATTAAGATGGATATGACACAACAAGTTGCTGAAGGTGCCCTGCATGCGGCCACGGTCAGCCCTTTTCTTTCCCAGTTTTCACTCTTCATTCTGGCTATTTTTGTTGGATATTATGTGGTGTGGAGCGTGACCCCTGCCCTGCATACCCCGCTGATGTCGGTAACCAATGCCATCTCGTCGGTGATCATCGTAGGCGCGCTGATCGCAGCTGGCCCCGCTGACATGACCATTGCCAAAATCCTTGGCATCATTGCCATTGGCCTGGCGTCGGTCAATATCTTCGGCGGTTTTGCCGTCACCCATCGCATGCTCAGCATGTACAAGAAAAAGAAATAGGGAGAGCGGACCAATGTCAGTACAGAATATAGCCAATCTTACCGCCCTCGCCTATCTGATCTCGGGCGTGTTGTTCATCATGGCCCTGCGCGGCCTGTCATCACCGGAATCTTCGCGCAAGGGCAATATGTTCGGCATGGTCGGCATGGCAATTGCGATTATCACAACCCTGATAAACCCGGCGGTGGTGTCCTATGAATGGATTGCGGTTGCCGTCGTTATCGGCGGCGGGATCGGTATTATGACCGCCCTGCGGATTTCCATGACGTCGATGCCGCAACTGGTTGCCGCCTTTCACTCGCTTGTCGGATTTTCGGCGGTGCTGGTAGCTGCCGGGGCTTTCCT
>JALUWZ010000070.1 GCA_027019205.1 Emcibacter sp. | reverse complement strand
ATGCGGACCATGTCGGCTCGACCTCGTCAATTCTGAAATTCGTGCTGGAGAGTGAGGCGGAGACCTTTATCATCGCCACCGAACCCGGCATCATTCACCAGATGGAAAAGGCATCCCCGGAAAAAACCTTTATCGGCGCACCGGGTATTGATGGTGAATGCAACTGCAATCAATGCCCGTTTATGGCCCTGAATACACTGGAGAAACTGCGTGACTGTCTACGTGACCTCACCCCGGTCATTGAAATCAGCGAGCAGGAAAGACTGGCCGCCAAGGCCCCTCTTGACCGGATGCTTGATATGTCGCCACCCCAAATTCAGACCAAGGGTCAGAACAGACCACCAGCCTCTGGCCGGGCCTATTAGGATGGCTGCGGACCTGCCGCTTTTCAGGGAAGAATTGCGCCAGTTCGTCACGTCCGCCCTTGAGGAAGATATCGGGCGCGGCGACCTGACCAGTCAGGCCACCATCCCGGCGGACCAGCAGCTATCCGCTGTCATGGTTGCCCGGGAAAATATGGTGATTGCCGGGATGTTTCTGGCCGAAGAGGTGATCCGGACATGCGACCCGCTCGCCCGGATAGAGGTCATCGCCCAAGACGGGCTTGAGGTGGTGGCGGGCAGCATCATCCTGAAAGTTGGCGGCAATGCCCGGAAACTGCTGACGGCGGAACGTACCGCGCTCAATATCCTGCAACATCTGTCAGGGATTGCCAGCCTGACCCGCCGTTATGTGCGCGAGATTGACCATACCGCCTGCCGTCTGCTTGATACCCGGAAAACTATTCCGGGATACAGGAAGCTTGCCAAATATGCCGCACGCATGGGCGGGGCGATGAACCACCGGATGCGGCTTGATGACGGGGTCCTGATCAAGGATAACCATATCGCCCGGGTTGGCAGCATCACCGAAGCCATCCGCGCCGCCCGCAGCCATGACACAAGCGCCAGCACCATCGGCATCACGGTCGAATGCGACACGCTGGAACAGGCCCGGGATGCGGTGGCCGCCGGGGCCGACCGGCTGCTGCTCGATAATATGACCAACGACCAGCTGCGCAGTGCCGTGAAAAAATACAAGGGCCGGGTCGCACTAGAGGCCTCCGGCGGGGTGACGCTCGACAGCATAAAGGCCATCGCCGAAACCGGGGTGGATTATATCTCGGTCGGTCGCATCACCCAGTCCGCCCCTGCGGTTGATATTGGCCTTGATTATCTCGATTAGGGGATGCCTCCAACGTCAGGCCCACCCTGTTTTTCGCCACCCCGCCCCACTCTATCGTCACCCCGGCCCCCGAGCCGGGGTCCATTTCTATATCCAAATAACCATATAATGTTAAACAAAAATATCTATATCAACATGGACCCCGGATCACGTCCGGGGTGACGGGTTGGGCCGCTTGTAATAGCCGTATTGCTGCGGGGCATAACGGAATTGTGGCAGGGCCTTATATATAGCTTAAACACGCCCGGAAAGTGTAACATGATTTTCCCCTCAACTTTCCCAATTGACTTGAAAAGTCTATAGAAAACAGCCATAGTTGCCAAGAAAAATATTTTTTAGCCCCCTTCACAATATCAAAGAAAATCATGACCCGAATAATTATTGCCCTGCTGTCTCTCGCAACCCTGTTTGGCCTGCAACCAGCCCACGGCGCGGATAAAGACGGCCAATATGCCATTCGCGGCGCCGGGCTGTTATCCTGCGCGACCTTTATCACAGAACGGGCAAAGAAATCCCCGGCCTATATGATGATCGGCGGCTGGCTCGACGGCTATATCACCGCCAGCAACAAATTACAGCCCGGGACCTACGACGTTGCCCCTTACGCAAGCACGGAATTGCTGAGCGCGCTGATCAATCGTCACTGCAAGGATAATCCCGATGATAGTCTGGCCCCGGTCGTAAGCGGCCTGCTCGCCGGACTTGATGGTGACCGGCTACAGGCCTCTTCCCCGCTTGTCGAAGTAAAGGTCGGGGACCATCAAACCCGCTTATATGCCCGGACCATACGGGATATTCAGCAACGGCTTGCCGGGAAAAACCTCTTTACCGGGACAGAAAACGGTCTCTGGAGTGATGACACCGGCGCCGCCCTTGCCCGTTATCAGCACAGCATCGGGTTCGAGGCAACCGGCTTCCCGGATCAAAAGACGCTCTGGTATCTGTTGCGCAGCAAGTAACGGGCCGGGACCTTCCCCGCGATATTTACCTGAATTTCCGCCGTGACAGCCCGAGCGCGACCAGCCCGAAAAGCAGCAGCAGAACAGGCGCCGGTTCCGGCACAGAGGTTCCCGACACAGAGGTTCCCGACCCCTGCCCGCTTTTTGTTGAAAGAGAGGGGGCTGATGCCGTTCTGAGCAGGAAGCTGTCCCCCGCAACATTATTGAAACCGCCCAGCCCGAAACTCCGGGAAAATAATGGCGATGTATTGAACAGGTTGCTTTGCCGGATATATTCATACAGGGGGCCGACCCCGCCAAGGTCAAAGCTCAGACCAAATTTTTCCAGAGCCAGGGTGGCTTGCAGAATATCGAGTTGAAAAAATCCATCGATACCAAGAAAGGTATTATTCAGAAAATCTCCCTGAACCGAAAAGGTTGGCGTGACCCTTGTTTCAGGACTCAACAGGGCGATATCCGGCAGTTGGTCCCACCGTCCGAACCATGATGTCTGGGGAGCAAGGCCCGCCTGCACGGAAACAGTCTGGTACCCGTCAAGGACACGGCGGGTAGTTATCTTGTATTGAAGGCAGTTGCCAAAAACGTTGCGCCGGATACATTCTCTATTAGTAATATTTCTGTATATTGGGGCGCTATAGTCCGGGACATCCACGTAATTATATTTACCCGCAATATTGACCGGGTTATCAAATGACAGATTAACATATAAGGACGGATTAAATTCGAAATTCTGCTTGACCGTCAGGACAGGCCCTGCCTGAATATCAATAATGTCGGCACTGACGTTAAGAATGCCGGCATTGAACTCGACACCGCCGCCGGGCAGGCCCAGCGGGGCAAGGGCAAGGGCATCAAGATCAGCGGTAAGTTTTATCAGGTCGTCCGCCCCGCTCGACACCAGCTTGTTGCCGCTGACCCCGGCAGAAGTGGTGATGTCCGGCACATGTACCGTCAGGTTCAGCTTGCCGCCGACTGATATCGGGTTATCAAACTGGAATACCCCCGGGTCAAACAGACCCAGCACCTTGATCTTACCGGGAGAGTCCGGCTGATTAAAGGAAACCAGCGGAACAGTTTGATCGGCAAAGCCCAGTTGCCCACTGCTGCCCTTCGCCGAACAACCAAACCCGATTGCACAGACCTGGGCATTGTCAATACTGGCCCGCACCCCGACAATCGCATCGAGTTTTGCCGATATATTGGGAAAATTTGTTGAAAGACTGCCCCCGGCCAGACTGCTGGACGGGTTGAGGTTAAAGAAACTGCCCGTGCTCAGGGTGGTCGCATCCGGCACCAGAAGACTGGCATCAAATTTGACATCGGTGTTGACGGAACCACTGTCGGCCTTCAAACCGAACTGAAAACCAACCTTGCCCGATGTGTTAACATCCAGCCTTGCCCCGCTTCTGGTATCGGTATGGATTGTTGAGTGATGGGTATGCCAATAGCCCGGGTGATGATAATGGCCATTAACGCATAAAAAGCCATGACATTCCCAGCCGGAAGGCCAGTGATAATGGGGCCAGCTTAGGGTGGTGCTGGAAATCTGACCGTAAATCTGGCCGACGGGTTGGGATATATTCCAGCTGGTGCCGATAAAACGGTCAATATTCAGACCGGGGGCCGACCCGGACCCCCACATGCCCTGATTTGTCGAAGAAAAATCGAGTGCGCCAAAATCAATCACGGTCGGCGTGGCCAACGCTGCCGACGGCAAGGCAAGAGTGATCAGGGGAATGATCACATTCCGACAGCGTTTAAATATTCCTGTTTGATTTTTCTCAGCTTTATCTGTTGTAATCATCTGTTACCGCCCTCTTTTTTTATTTAATTTACTGCTTACTGACAGTGCAATTACAATGCCAGAAAACGTAACATTATGTTATTATTGTATTTTTAAGAATCACTATAGGACAGAAAGCATATTTTTGGAAGATTTTTCCTTCACATGTAAAATATTCTGACAGTTTATGGGTATATTTTTCAGCATTAAAGAAAATCTTGAACATAAAAACTACCTATATCATTGTTATTATTATATTTTTATCATTTATTAGAATATGTAAAGAATCCTGACAGTTGGTCATGTCAGGTGGTTTCCCCGGCACCATATACCCGGCCCGCCAGCCAGCCACTGAAATGCCAGATCACCCAGGTCAGCAGGATGGAGACATAGCCGTCAACGGCGTAATGCCAGCCAAGATGGACCGAGCCGATATCGATCAGAATCAGGAAAATCAGCATACCGTAGCCAATATATTTACTGACCTGCCTGCCGGAAAAATACAGCAACGACGCCATTGCCACATGCATGCTCGGCATCGCCGAAATACCACTGCCGATACTGGTGTCATTCTTCAGGTAATCCGCCCAGAGCATATCCTGCATATTGAGGGCATAAATACCGAAAAAGCTGTCCTTATATTGCTGGTCAAACTGGTGAAGCCGCTCCATCAGCGGACCGTATATTGATTTGTCGCCGACAATATCACCGTAATAAACCGGCCCGGCAGAGGACAGCAGGGTCGCCAGCACCACGCCGATTATCGTCCATATAAGGATAAAGGCGATCAGGAACTGTAAGCGCTTCCGGCCAAAACGGACATTGACGATCTGCCACAGCACGTAGGAAAACATGATAAAAAACCACAGATTATAAAAATAATTCAGCATCACCGATAATCCTGCCGTACCAAAGATCGCGTGGGTAATGCGCCACGGGTCATGGCCGAAATGAATGAAGCGGTCCGCCCTCATCAGAAATTCATCAAGATAAAAGGGCTGGATCATATGAATGATCGACTTCATCGATGAAAAGAGTGACATAAAGGTCGGCAGCAACAGCATCGGCACCAGAAAGGCCAGCATATAATTCACATTCAGCCAGCTATGAATAAAATCGGCCCGAACACGCGCTATCCCCCGCTCTTCTTTATCATAGCCAAGATACAGCAGGCCGTAGGACAGCCCCTTGACCAGCAGGACAAGCCCGAGACTGACGACCAGAATTCCCTGATAGAGCGAGGGTTTGAAATGACCAAGCAGGCCATGATCCCACATGATGGCATAAACACCAGCCGCCTGAAGAGCGAACAGGCCGAGGAGGAGGAGGCTCCCCCTCAAGGTGGCGCGTTCCACATAAAGTTTGCTGTTAAAAACCAGCTTTTGCTCCATCGCACAATCCGTTATTTCCTTAAAAGACAGTTTAAGATATATTGGCCAGACCTTAATATTTTACAAAAATATCCATATTCCGTCAAAAGCCCGGACAAAATAAACCTGACGTCCATAGCCCGTTCAAACCCTGTTCTTCTGCTGACCGCCTTTATCCGGGGAATATCTTTCATTTTTCAGAAAAGCGCCATGAATTATATGGGTCCCTTCAGCTTCAATGCCTTTCGTTTTCTGATCGGCGGGCTGTCTGCTGACACAGCGTTACCCGCCACTGCCCGGCAAAAAATTTCAGCCGTCGCGCATGACAAACTGACGCGCCTGCTTTGCCGTCCGCAGGCCCTTAATCAATATCACAGGCTTAGGGGGATTTCCGCTTCCAGCACCACGGTCGGCGGAATGCGCCGGATGGTCCGCCTCACCCAGATATAGGCAATGACACCCGCCATGATATTGGACAGGCTGCTGGCGACATAGACATAGCTTATATCCGCCAGCAGGAAGGCCGCAATCAGCACCAGCGGGAACTGGAAAATCGCCACCCGCAGGGTCGATATAATCACCCCCGGTATCGGCTTGCCCATCCCGTTGAATGTCGCATTGGCAGTCATGACAAAACCATAGGCCCCGTAAGAGACCGGCATGATATACAGATAACTGTTGGCATAGCCCAGAATGGCTGTCTCGTCACTGAATTGCCGGGTAACATAGGGGGCCGCCAGGGCAATGAGAATGGCAAGAATACCCCCCCATATTATGGCAAATATCGCACAGAGCCGCAGGGCTTTCTCAATCCGGTCATGATACCCGGCCCCTATATTCTGCCCGACAAAGGGACCGATAACCGCAGACAGGGCATAAAAGACGATGATGGTCACAGCTTCGATACGCATGGCAACATTGGTTCCGGCCACGGCATCATTGCCGAAGCGGGCAATAATCGCAATGACAATACCACCGGACAGGGGGATGATCATATTGGTCCCCATGGCCGGAATGCCCACATGGGTAATCCGGCGAAAGGACTCCCGGAAACGGCTCAGGACTTCCCGGGAAAAGCTGATCACATGAAAGCGAAAGGCAAGATAATACATCACCGCAACGAAAGTCCCGGACCGGGTGATCAGGGTCGCCAGTGCCGCCCCGGCCAGCCCGAGATGCGGGAAACCAAACAGGCCAAAAATCATGATCGGGTCAAGCACAAGATTTGCCAGCGCCGCGATCAGCATCACCCGGCCCTGCACCGTGGTATCGCCCAGGGCACGCATAACCCCCATCGCCACCATCGGGACAATAATAAACAGCGGCGACCAGTACCAGACATGCATATAGTCACGGATCATCGGCAGGGTATTCGCGTCCGCCCCCATCAGGGTGAATAACGGATCAATGGTCAACAGGCCGACAATGGTAAAACACAGGGATATAACGACGGAAATGATAAAGCTGTTGGTGGCAAGCTTGACCAGCTCATGATGATCTCCGCTGCCGGACGCTCGCGCCATCACCGATGACGCCCCGGCACTCAGGCCAATGGAGGCCGAGACAACAATCATCGCGATCGGCCCGACAAAGCCCATGGCTGCCAGTTCCCCGGGGCCAAGCTTGCCGATAAACCAGGTATCGGCCAGAACAAAGCCCATGGAGGCGGAAATACCCACCATCATCGGCAGCGCCATACGGACCAGATGGCGAAAAATAGGGCCTTGGGTCAGGTCAACGCGCGGGCTTTTTTTCTGGGTCGATCCTGACAATTGATGTATTTTCCCTTCCTGTGTATAGTCAGGTGAATAGATGGGAGTTTATTCAGAGACTGTCAATAGTGAAAAAACTTGCTATAATCGGCTTTGGTATAAATAAACAGGATAAAAGATGCTGATCGTTACCTCTCCGGCGAAAAAACTTGATTTCTCAGAAGATGTTACCCGGTCCGGCTGGACCATTCCGGATTTTCTCGAAGACAGCCAGATACTGGTCACTGCGGCGAAAAAACTGACCCGGGCGGACCTGGCAAAGCTGATGAAGATCAGTGACAGGCTCGCCGACCTGAACTATGCCCGCTTCCGCGCCTTTACCATCCCCTTCACCCCGGCAAATTCCCGGCAGGCGGTTTTTGCCTTTACCGGCGATACCTATGTCGGGCTTCAGGCCGCCAGCCTGAGCGAGGATGATCTGGCCTACGCCCAGGATCATTACCGGATATTGTCCGGTCTTTACGGTCTGTTGCGGCCCCTCGACCTGATGCAGCCCTACCGGCTTGAGATGGGGCGGAAGATCACCACCGAAAGGGGCCGGACGCTCTATGACTTCTGGGGCGACCGGCTGACCGACAGGCTGAACCACATCATGGCAGAGCAGAATAGCGATATTCTGGTCAATTGTGCCTCGCAGGAATATTTCAAGGCGGTAAATGACAAGAAGCTGAAGGGGCAGATTATCACCCCGGTTTTCAAGGAGGTCAAGGAGGGTCACGCCCGCATCCTTGGCATGTTTGCCAAGAAAGCCCGGGGCATGATGACCCGTTATATTTTGCAAAACCGGCTGGAACGCATCGACGAGCTGAAGGATTTTAACCTCGGCGGTTATAAATTCCAGCCCGCGCTGTCCGATCAGCGGGTGCTGGAATTCCACCGGATGATGGCGTGATATTTTATGGCTGACCCGCTGCTGTTTTTCCTGCTGGCCATTCCGGTCGTCCTGCTGACCGGCATTGCCAAGGGCGGCTTTGCCGGGGGCCTCGGCACCCTTGCCGTCCCCCTGCTCACCCTGCTGGTGGACCCGCGACTGGCGGCAGCGGTGATGCTGCCGATTCTTTGCGTCATGGACCTGTTTACCGTCTGGCAATATCGTCGCGGATGGGATGGCAGAAGCCTTAAAATCCTTCTGCCCGGGGCCATCATCGGCATTGTCATCGGCGGTCTGACTTTCAAAATTATGAATGCCGACATGATCCGGGTCATTGTCGGGCTGATGTCAATAATTTTCGTCGCCAATTACTGGTTTGTTGACCGGCATCGCGGACAGGTCAGCCGCCACAGCCAGAATCCGCTCCGGGGCGGCATCCTCGGGGCATTGAGCGGCTTTACCAGCTTTATCGCCCATGCCGGCGGGCCGCCGCTGTCGCAATATCTGTTCCCGCTGCGTCTTGACAAAACGGTGATGGTCGCAACCTCGGTAATGTTTTTCTTCACGGTGAATTATACCAAGCTCATCCCCTATGCCCTGCTTGGCCAGCTGTCTGCGGACAATCTTCTGATGTCGCTCTATCTGATGCCCTTCGCCCCGGTCGGGGTGTGGCTTGGCATCTGGCTGCACAAGAGGGTATCGACCCGGCTATTCTATATCGCCTGCTACGGCCTGTTGTTTCTGGTGGGTATCCGGCTCTTCAGCGAGGGCATGATGGCCCTTCTCTAAAAAGGCATCCAGCTTCTTTTTTTGGTGAAATGCAGATAGCCGAGATTGACTCCGGCCCGCAGGCCGACCCCGACCCGCATTGGCGCGATGATGATATCGCCGCGCTGCTGGTAATTCATGCCGATCCCGCCAACAAAATAAAAGCTGCCCTCAACTGCGGGAAAGCGCTGATAGATATCATTGACATCATAGAGGTTATAGACAAGGGCAAAAACCCTGGAGCCGTTGGCCCCGGCGTCAAAGCCGATGCTCGGTCCCTTCCAGTATATCCGGCTGTCCCCCTCAACCTTGTGGGTCAGCGTCCCGTCGCCGTAACGTACCCCGATGACAAGAGCGCCGCTGACCTCGGTACCGATGATATAGCCGTTGGGCCGCCCGTGATCCTTGAAGGCTTTTTCAACCACCTTGGCGATGGCTTCCGATCCGGCACCGAGAAAATCAGAAGCCGCATTGACGATGCTTTTCTGGTCATAGGTATTGGCATAATTGGTTTCGTCAAGATTCTGGCGATGCTGGGCGCTTTCTGTCGGTGGCACGGTATTCTGGCTACAGGCCGCAAGGACCGCCGTGAGAATGATGGTGATAACAGACAGGGTTATTTTTTTCATGACGACCTCTGATTATTCTCAGGATGTTTTACTTTATACCACCAGCGGATAATCCCCATGGCCGGAAAAATCCAGCCAATGCCGGCAATGCCATAATAAATCATTTCGATGACAACATGATGTGGCAATATGGCATTACCAAGGCGCAGGACCAGAAGAATATAGATCATCAATCCGAATATCCCCAGAATATAGCCAAATAATTTCCGCATCAGGTCACTCCGCTGTTAAAGCTTTTTAACATAACTTATACCCCAGTATAGCATATAAACAAGGCCGTAAGCCGTCATGCCATAAACCAGCGCGATCAGGGCCACCCGAAGATGTCCCCTGACCGATTTGATAATGCGCCCGGACCATGAAATATCTTTATCGCTCATCCTTCTGCCTTTCCGGTAACTCTGTCTTCCAGTCTGTCAATCGCCTCATAAATTATTTTTTCTGTCTCTGGCCACAGGTGATAGTGTGGCAGCTGATCCACGGGAACCCATCTGGCCTCATCGGCATCATCCCCTGCCCTGAGAGTGCCGGATTTATAGGCCGCCGCATAGTCAATCAGGATATAATGATGTTTTATCCTCTCCTCCCGGTCCCGGTCAATATAATTGATGATGTCGAGAAAATGCGGTTTTTCTATCACAATGGCCGTTTCTTCATAAACCTCACGCACCGCAGTCTGCTCCGTCGTCTCGCCAAGCTCCTGGGCGCCACCCGGGATACTCCAGCTATTTGATTTTGGCGGTTTGGAGCGCCGGATCAGAAGGATTTTATCATCCCTGACAACCACAACGCCGACTGCGGCAATCGGACGGTCAGGATATTCCCGGATCATGTTGTTAACCTGTCGAGAAAATCATGAATTTGCCGCAGACTGATATCTTCCATCAGGTCAGGCGTATGGCCCCGGTTCGGGACCGTCACACTGGTCAGTTGCGGGTGAATTTCCGTCATCTTCTGCACGGTTTCCGCCGACAGAATATCGCTGTTTTCTCCACGCAGCACCATCACTGGAATTTTGCCGAGGGCGGCAAACAGGGGCCACAGATCAACCGGCACCGCATTTTCGTCACTTTCCCGGATGGCGGTGCCAATCGCCTGGTCATAATCGGCAATAATGGTGCCGTCCGGCCGGGCGCGAAATGTATTGCGGGTAAAAACCTCCCAGTCTTCGGCGCTGTAATCCGGGAACAGATTGCCGATCAGGCTTTTCATGCCCGCGATTGCCTGCGGCCAGTCCGCAAGAACGATGCCGGTACCGACAAATCCCGAGATACGCTCGATGCCTTCCGGGTCAATATCCGGGCCGATATCATTGAGGATAACGGCCTTGAGCGCATCCGGCCTTGCCACGCCAAGCCCCATGGAAATCAGCCCGCCCATCGAGGTGCCAACCGCTATCACCCGATCAAGCCCCCGGTGATCAAGGAAGCCCATCACATCCTGAACATAGGTTGGAATCTGGTAATGGCTGTAGTCCGGATCATATTGTGATTGGCCCCGCCCGCGAATATCCAGACTGAAAATGCTGCGTTCGGTCATAAAATGTCGGGCAAACCGGTCAAAATCCTTTGAATTCCGGGTCAGCCCGTGCAGACAGAGCAACGGCGTTTTCCCGGAATCGCCGCCAGGATATTCGCGGTAGTAAAGCTTCAATCCGTCGGCGCTGTGATAATATTTCTCAACAAACATACTTATGTCCTGTCCGTTATAATAACACCCGGATTCATGATATTATCCGGGTCAAGAATGCTTTTAATCTGCCGCATCAGCGCCATTTCAACCGGGGATTTATAGCGCAGCATATCGCCGGTTTTCAGGCGGCCTATGCCATGTTCGGCGCTGAAACTGCCGTTGTATTTTTTGACCAGATCGTGAATTATGCGGTTTAAATCCTGCCATTTGTCAAGAAAGACCTGCTTGTCCATCTCCGGCGGCTGGCTGATATTATAATGGAGATTACCGTCCCCCAGATGACCGAAAGGCACCGGGCGGGCGCCGGGGATGGCTTTTGCGACAAGGCCACCCGCCTCAATCAGAAAATCCGGGATGGTGCTGATTGGCAGGGAAATATCATGCTTGATGCTGCCGCCCTCATGCTTCTGGGCCTCTGACAGATTTTCGCGGAGCCGCCACAGGGCGAGACTTTCCGCCTGGTTTTTGGCAATCACCCCGTCAAGCACCAGCTCCCGCGCCATCGCTTCTGACAATATGCGTTCAACAAGCTTTTCAAGATCGAGCAATTCCCGGTCGAGTGACGAGCTGCATTCGAGCAACACATACCAGTCATAGAATCCCGTTATCGGGTCACGGCAGCCCGGCATATGGCGGGTGACAAAATCCATGCCGATACGCGGGATAATCTCGAAGGCGGTGATGCAACTGCCGCTGATCTTGCGGGCAAGACTGAGCAGTTCCACCGCAGCCGCAGGGTCCGGCACCGTGACCAGCGCCGTCTGTTTTTCATGGGGAAAGGGGAATAATTTCAGGGTGGCTGCGGTGATAATGCCGAGGGTCCCCTCCGCGCCGATAAATAACTGTTTGAGGTCATATCCTGTATTATCCTTGCGTAGTCCCTTAAGCCCGTGCCAGATGTCGCCATTTGGCAGGACCACTTCCAGCCCGAGGACAAGGTCGCGCATCGCCCCGTAATGCAGCACATTGACCCCCCCGGCATTGGTCGACAGATTGCCGCCGATCATGCAACTGCCCTCTGCCGCAAGGCTTAACGGAAACAGCAGGCCCATGTCCCGGGCCTGATCGTGAATATCCGACAGGATACAACCGGCCTCCACCGTCATGGCGAGGTTATCAATGCGCTTTTCCCGAACCCGGTTGAGCCGTTTCAGGCTGATCAGGATTTCCCCCGCTGGCGGAATGCTGCCGCCGACAAGACCGCTGTTGCCGCCCTGGGGTACCACGGGGATTTTGTGGCGGGCGCAGGTACGGACAATATCGGCAACCACCTCCCGGCTGTCCGGCAGCAGGACCAGCGGCGTGCGGCCATGATATTTATCGCGCGGCTCAATCAGGAAAGGCTGCATGTCCGCCGGGTCATCTATCCAGCCCCGGTCCCCCGCTATCTTGCGAAGCTTTGCCAGATGGACAGCGGCAATCGTCACCGGATGTCCCCCGCACTGGCGGCGCGCCGGAGCCGGTCATTTATCGCCACCCCCAACCCCTTGTCCGGAATCGGGCTGACCGCAATCATTTTGCATCCCGTCCGGTCCAGCTCATGCAGCATGGCAAACAGATTGGCCGCTGCCTCGCGCAGGCTGGCGCGCGGGCTGAGATTACGCAGGATTTTCGCATCTTTGGGATAAAGACTGCCAAATGCCAGCAGGGCCTCGCCCGGATAGATGCTTTCGGCATTCAGCCGGACCGGGGTTTTCGGCGCATAATGAACCCTGAGCTGTCCCGGGGCAGCGGGGTTGTCCCCGTCCGGGGCGGGGCTGACCCGAAGGCCGGTCAGTTCCTCAATCTCCCGCCGGGTGACGGCCCCGGGGCGCAGCAGGCTGATCTCGCTGCCCGTCACTTGGGCAATGGTTGATTCAATCCCGGTCCGGCACTCCCCGCCATCGAGAATCATCGCGACCTCTGGGGACAGCTCACCGGCGACATGTTCGGGCCGGGTCGGGCTGAGCCTGCCGGAGATATTGGCGCTCGGTGCGGCGATCGGGTATTTGAAGGTCTGCAATAATTCCCGGGCCACCGGATGCTCCGGCACCCGGACCGCCACCGTATCAAGCCCGGCAGACACCAGCGCCGACAGGATGCTGTCCGGCCTTTTCTTCAGCACAAGGGTAAAGGGACCGGGCCAGAATGCCGCGCCGAGCTTGCGCGAAATAATATCAAATTCAACATATTTTTCCGCTTCCTCAAGCGACGGCAGATGGATGATCAGCGGGTTGAAGGCCGGGCGTTTCTTGGCCTCGAATATCCCGGCCACCGCCGCGTCACTGGTGGCGTCCGCCCCGAGGCCGTAAACCGTCTCGGTCGGAAAGGACACCAGCTTGCCCTGCAGAAGATATTTGCAGGCCAGATGAAAATTGGCCAGCGATGGCGGCATGATGTTTTTCTTGTCAACATTTGGCATAAGCGCTTGTCTTCATCCGGTAATTCATGTAAATTTCATTTTCAAACGGTTGTTTTAATTCTTGTGATCTGCCGCACTGTCTTATTAATAATATAATATTTACGGCATTACGACCTAAATAACAGAAATTATAGCGGAGCTTCCTGTGTCTGAATATATCGCCCCAACCCGCGAAATGAAATTTGTCCTCAAAGATGTTATCGGCATTGCCGAGGTGACGGAACTTGACCGGTTTCAGGATGCGACCGATGATATTATTGACGCGGTTCTGGAACAGGCCGGAAAATTCAGTCAGGATGTCCTGTCGCCCCTGAATGTCGTTGGTGACCATGAGGGGGCGCGGCTGACGGACAGGGGCGTCATATCCTCACCCGGTTTTCGTGAGGCCTATGCGGCCTATGCCGAAAATGGCTGGACCAGTGTCAGCGGTGATGTGGACTATGGCGGGCAGGGCCTGCCGCTTACCCTGGCCTCGGCGGTCTATGAATTTGTCGATGCCTCCAACATGGCCTTCAGCCTGTGTTCGATGCTGACCACGGGGGCGATTGAATCAATCATGGCCCATGGTACGGAACAACAGAAAGATACCTATCTGGAAAAGA
>JALUWZ010000069.1 GCA_027019205.1 Emcibacter sp. | reverse complement strand
AAACTGACCAAACTCGACCAGATCCCCGACGCCTTGAAGGGAGAAGGCAACCTTTACGATTACAGTGATGGAAAGGTTGTGCAATGACCAGTTACGGAATGGTTTTTGATGTCAAGCGCTGTATCGGCTGCAATGCCTGTACGGTGGCCTGCAAGCAGGAAAATTCCCTGCCTGACGGTATGTTTTTTACCCGGACCCTGAGCTTTGAAAGCGGGGAATTCCCCAATGTGTCGCGCAGCTATCTGCCGACAATCTGCAATCATTGCGAGGATGCGCCGTGCGAAAAAGTCTGTCCGAGCGGCGCGACCTATACCCGCGATGACGGCATCGTCATGGTGGACGGCAAGTTATGTATCGGCTGTGGCTCCTGCGCGGTGGCCTGTCCCTATGATATGCGGACCCAGGTTGACGGCGATATTATCAAGGGCGGTCTGTTCGGTGACGGCGCGCTGACGCCGTTCGAGGAACAGGGCTATTCGCGCTTTGAATGCGGTACCTTTACCAAATGCGATTTCTGTTCGGAACGGGTTGATGCGGGCAAGGACCCGGCCTGTGTGGCGACCTGTCCGACCGATGCGCGGGTGTTCGGCGATCTTGACGACCCGGACAGCAAGGTCAGCCGGCTGATCCGCGAGCGCAAGGGACAACAGCCGTTGCCGGAGAAAAATACCCGGCCAAAAGTATATTATATCGACTGACCCGAGGAGAAAACCATGGCTATATCAAGCTTGAAAAACATACTTCGTCCCGGATTTGTCGGGCATACCTTTAAATCCGGTTACCGGTTTCAGCGTTATTGGGACAAGCCGATGGCGATCGCCTTCTTTTGTGGTGAGACCGGGGCCGGGCTGTTTATTGTCTCGATGCTGATTGATTTTTTGCCGGGGGTTATCCTCGGCCTGCTGATTACCGGCGTCGGCAAGACATTTTTTCATCTGACCCATATGGGGGTGCCACAGAAATCATGGCGCGCTATATTGCGGCCCGACCGGTCATGGATCAGCCGGGGCCTGATCGGCATTGTGTTTTTCGTCGGCTTTGGCACTATTCATGTTGCAGGCGAGCTGTTCGGTCTGGTACCGGATGCCCTGATGATGCCGGTCTATATCCTGTCCATGGCCGGGGCGATGGTGGTGATTGTCTATCAGGGCTTTGCCATGTCCCATTCGACGGCTATTGCCCTGTGGAGTACCGGATTAATGCCGGTGTCCAGTATGCTGTACGGCCTGTTGGCCGGAACCTCGCTGGTGACTTTCCTCACCTCGTTCAATATGTATGAAATTGATGCAGACCGTCTGGTGATGGTCTCGGCCCTGCAGATCATTCTTATTGTCGCGGTCCAGTTGGCGTTACTCAGCCTGTTGCACGGAGCGAAGAATGGCTCAAAAGGCGCGCAGCAATCCTATCAGTTGCTGACCCGGGATTTCCTCGCCCGGCCTTTCCTCTATGGCGTGGTCGGGGTCGGGACTATTGTGCCGCTCCTGATGCTGTTATTGCTGCCAACGGGTTTTATTGTGACGACGATTGTTGCGGCATGTGTATTGGCGGGATTTTGCCTTTTTCGTCTGCTGGTCTTCCGGGCCGGGGTTCTTGACCCGATCCTCAGCCCGGCGGATATATTCAGGAGGTGACGGCCTGCTTCTGAATTCGTCTTGTCAGTTTCAGCATGGTCTCAAGGGTGATGGAATCGAGGGTAGCAAGGGCAATATCATCAATTTCACCAAGGACCACGGCCAGTGATGCGCCGAATTCGGTACTGTCGCCCGGCTCGAAGCCCCCGGCATCATGCAGGGTGATCGGCTCGAATATCTCGACCACATCCTTCAGGGTGGTGCGGCGGATATTGCCGCAGAAACGATAGCCGCCCCCGGCCCCGCGTACCGCTTCCACCAGTCTGGCCCGGCCAAGGTCGCGCAATACCTTGGCCAGATGATTGAGGGAGATATTGAATTTCGCCGCAATGTCCGAGGCCGACAATTGTTCATCAGGGCGCGAGGCAAGCTCAAGGACGGAATAGAGCGCAAGACGGCTGGAACGTTGTAATTTCACGATATGTCCCCCGGCTCTGTTGCAAAGTCAGACAGGTTCATTTCCAATGGGATAGTACTGCCCGCCATCATGCCCTGACTGCGGAAAAAGGCCATGACCGTGATATTATCCCGGTCAATCATGGTATGAACCTTTTTTATCCCGGCCTGCCGGAAACGCTGACAGATGGTATTGAACATTATGGTCGCCACCCCGCCAAGGCGGGTGTCGGGATCAACGGTCAGCGAGAAAACCCAGCCGCCGGGGGGCGTGCCGAATTCCCAGGCGCGGATTTCCCCGACGATAAAGCCGACGATATGATGGTCTTTCTCCGCGACCAGAAAATGCCGTTCTTCCTGCCTGCTGCCAAAACGCCGCAGCGATTCCCGCCAGTATTCCGGCTTGTCAATGCCGCTGATCTGACTGTCCAGCGCAATGATCCTTGCAAGGTCATCGGTGAGGGCGTCACGGACGGTAATTGCGCTTTTCTCATCATTATTGGCGGGCTTTGTCATCAAATTTTATTTTCCGGTCA
>JALUWZ010000068.1 GCA_027019205.1 Emcibacter sp. | reverse complement strand
TTTACGGCCTGTTCTGGGCGGCCCTGTTGTGGCAGGCCGGGGATATAACCAGCTACCGGCTGGGCAGCGGGCCGGTACTGGCCGTTATTCATCTGGCGACCCTTGGCGTATTGACCATGACGGTGATCGGCGCCTCATTGCAATTATTGTCGGTCGCCACCCGCAAACCGTTTAAAGGGGTGTGGATATGCCGCCTGTTATCATGGATGTATATCCCGGGATTTCTACTGCTGGTTTATGCCATGTTTACGGGCTGGTATATGGGGATGTTGTCGGGGGCCATCCTCGCGGGGCTTGGGTTGATGCTGTTCTTTTACCTGATTATGGATAATATTCGCGGGGTGCGGGGCATGGTGGCGATCATGGCCCATTGTCAGGCGGCGATGCTGTCGCTGCTTGGTCTTGTGACGCTTGGTATTCTGCTGATTATCAATCTGGAATACGGCCTTTTCGCAGATCATGCGGCTCTGGCATCGAGCCATTTTGTCGTGGCGGTGTTCGGGTTTATGAGCCTTCTCGCCATGGGGTTTTCCTATATTCTGGTGCCGATGTTTGCCCTTGCCCCGTCCCCGGCGGAAAAGATTGGCCGCTGGTCGGTCGGCTGTAATATGGTGGCGATTATTCTCGCTCTTGTCGGAATTAACGGCCACCATGATGCCGCGATAATGGCGGGTCTGGCCCTTGGCATGGTCGGGGCCGGCCTGTATCTTTATGGCATGATAAAGATTTACAGGGCGCGGATGAGAAAACGGCTCGGCACGCCATTTCTGCTGATCCGGGTGGCCTGGGCTATGCTGGCACTTACCCTGTTCTGGGGCGCGGCGGGCAGTATGGGTTATTGGCCGGACAGCGGCTATGCGCTTTTTGCCCTGCTTGCCATTGCCGGTTGGCTGCTGACCTTCCTTGCCGGGATATTACAGCGGATTATCCCTTTCCTGAGCAGTATGCACAGCAGTGGTGGCGGCGGGGTGCCGATGCTGGTGTCGGAGATGGCCGATGCCCGGTTGCTGGATATTGCAGCAGCAGGCCATCTGGGCGGGCTGTTTTTTGTCGCTCTCGGGATTATACTGGACCGGGATATGGTGATCAGGCTCGGGGCCCTGGCCGGGGTTGTCGGGGCCGTTGCCTTGTTTGGCTATCTTATTATCATCCTCTGGCAGCTCAGGCGCAAGAAAGCGGAAAAGGTTACTCTTTAGGCTCGGGAAAAATGTCAATATTCCGGTTGATTTTCCTATTAATAAGCATTACAGTACCAAAATACCATAATAACAGGCGAGAGACCCCGTATGTTTTCATTTGACCGTCAGATCACCCGGACCCTGCATGATGAACATCTTGTGACCATAAGCGTATTGGAACGGCTTGAAGGAGTGTTTCGGAAATTTGGTCCGAAAAAGGCCCCTGCTGCCGACAGTGCGGAGATCATTACCCTGCTCGGGGATATTATCGCCCTTGTGGAATGTGATGTCAAAAATCATTTTTCCTTTGAGGAAAGCCGGCTTTTCCCCCTGCTGGACGCCATGGGTGACAGCCCGATCAGTTCTATTCTGACCGGTGAGCATAACGTTATTCTGCCACTTGGCAACCAGTTGTCCGACATGGCAAAGCAGGCGCGGGCCGATGGTTTTCAGGAGTCCCTGTGGGGCGAATTCAGGGCGGCAGGGGTGGAGTTGATTGAGCGCATGATTTCCCACATCCAGAAAGAAGAAATGGCCTTGCTGCCGATGCTGGAAGATATTGTTGAAGAAGACGAGGATGCGGAACTGGTAATGGAATATTCCGCCATAAGCTGACTGTAATTTAATAGATGGAGACTATATATGACCGAGTTTGAGGAAAAAATGCGCCCCCTGGTGGCAGAAGACTTGGCCCAGGTTATCGCGATTGACGAGAGGAATACCGGACGCTCGCGCCAGAATTTCTTTGAAAAACGTGTGGCGGCAGCCCTTAAGGAGCCAAAGCAGTTTGTCTATATTGCCTATGTCCGTGGCGGCGATGTCATTGGTTATCTGCTGGCCCGGCTGCAGGAGGGGGAATTCGGTGGCGCGCGGACAATAGCCGTGGTCGATGATATCGGAGTAAGTGCAGAGGCTCAGGGCAGTGGTGTTGGCCGCCGCCTGATGGAAGAACTGACCATGATTATCCGCAAAAAGAATATTGATGAAATTCGCAGTCAGGCCGACTGGAGCGACCAGGGCATGCTGCGTTATTTTGCCGCGACCGGTTTTCAGCTCGCCCCGCGTTATATCTATGAACGGGTGGCGAGTTACCTTGACCAGCAGGTACAGGAAGATGACCTTGAACCGATGGAAGTTGATTACAGCGACCCGTCCGGTGATGACCCGGCGGCCCTGTCCCGGGACCGGGTGCCATGCCGCAGCTTGAAAAAAGAAGATCTGGCAGCGATTATCAAGATTGACCACAAGATCATGGGATTTGACCGGTCCGGCTATTACGCCCGCAAGATGGATGAAATTGTCGAAGAATCAGGGGTCCGGGTTTCGCTGGTTGCGGAACTGGATGATCATGTGGTGGGGTTTGTCATGGCCCGGGTCGATTTCGGCGAATTTGGCAAGACCGAGCCATCGGCAATCATTGATACGCTGGGGGTTGATCCGGGTTATGCCCATAAACATGTTGGCAGCGCGCTGCTGTCGCAGCTCATGGCCAACCTAACGGTTCTCAGGGCCGACTGCGTTCATACCGAGGTTGGCGCAAAGCAGCTTGCCTTGCTGGGATTTCTACAGGATAACGGCTTCTCACCGGCCCAGAGCCTGTCTCTGACCAGGGCGGTGTAAGCGGTCAGGCAGACGACGGGGACGCAGAATCCTCTGTGTCCCTGACCATGCCCTGAATATAATCGACAAAGCCGTCCTTCTGGCTGGCGACGGCAACACCTCCGATGGGTCGAAAGCCTTTTTTGATATAGGCGTTGACTTTTTTCTGAAGAATATTCACTTCAAAATCATCCAATATTACATATTCCATTGGCCAGTCTCCTGTTGTTTCCTGTCAGAAAACAAATATCCCCCAAAAGTATTTACATAAAGTAACTTTCGGGGGACGGGAGAAAATTTATTCTTTAAATTTTGCGGCCTAATTCATCGCATCATATTTGGCCTGAAGCTCTTCTTCGCTTTCCACAAAATCAGGATTTGGAATGATGCATTCTGCCGGGCAGACAAGCTTGCATTGCGGCTCGTCATCTGCCCCGACGCATTCGGTGCATTTAAAAGGGTCGATTGAATATATAGGGTCGCCGACACTGATGGCCTCATTGGGGCATACCGGCTCACAGGCATCACAGGCGGTGCAAGCTTCTACGATCATTAATGCCATGGTTATGTTACTCCTTTCCTTTCAAGGTTAAAAATTATATTCAGGATGCTTTGGCCAGCTGTTCAAGCCGGGCCAGTTTATCATGGCGGAACGCGCCCCAGATGGCCGCGCCGATTGCGCCCGCGTAAATTGACTCCGGATGGGAGACCACCGGCATATCCATTTTGTTTTTTGCCATGGCCTCATTTAAGGCCAGAACCAGCCCGCTGTCAAGGGCAAGACCGCCGGTACACATAACAACGCCCTCGGTAACTTTCAATGATTTCAACAGCTTGACCAGACGGCCCGCCATGGAAATATGAATGCCTTTGAGGATATTGGCCGAGGAAATACTGCGCGATACCATGTTGATCACATCGGTTTCGGCCAGCACAGCACAGATGCCGGAGGAGACTTCGGGATTATCGGCCTGTTTGCTCAGTTCACCGATCTCATCCTGACCGATACCAAGATAACGGGCGATATTTTCCAGAAACTGACCGGAGCCTGACGCGCACTGGCTGGTCATTTTATATTTCAGCACCTTGCCTTTTTCATCCATGCTGATCGCCTTGCCGTTAAGCGCACCGATATCCATCAGCGAGCGGGCATCGGGATTAAGATAGAGCGCCCCCCTTGCATGGGTGGTCATGGAATAGAAATGCCCGGTGGCATAGGGAATATTTTCCGCATCCCCGGTTGTCGCAATATAATCCACATCATCGCGGCTATAGCCGTGTTTGTCGAGCAGATAGTCAAAGGCGGTTTCAGCCAGGACAAAAGGCTCGCGGTTGCGCACCCGGTCGGTTTGTTTGTCAATCCAGGTGATGTCATCACCGTTGATCTCAAATAGCACGGTTTTAACCGCCCCGGTTCCTACGTCAATTCCTGCTGTTAAAGTCATGTCAAGCCTCCATTACAGCGCGGCGGGCAAATTCAGAGCCACCCAGCGCACCGGTATAAATTGAATCAGGGTCGATATTGATGGTGACGTCACCATAATTTTCCTTCACCAGATCACGCAATGCCTTGACCGCTGCTTCGTTTTTGGCGACGCCGCCGGTAAAGGTAAACTGGTCAGATATGCCGCCGGAGCGGGCAATGATTGACATTGCCCGCAGGATAATCGAGCGGTGAAGCCCGGCGAGAATATCCTCGCGTTTTTCACCAAGCGCCAGCCGGTCACGCAATTCCGCCCCGGCAAACACCGTACAGGTCGAATTGATCTTGACCGCCTTGGTCGCCTTCATGGCGATGGGGCCGAGTTCATGGACCCCCATATTCATTTCGTCAGCGATATAGCCGAGATAGCGGCCACATCCCGCCGCACAGCGGTCATTCATCTGAAAATTATCGACCACACCATTCTTGTCAACCTGAATGGATTTGGTATCCTGTCCGCCGATATCAAGCACCGTACGGGTTCCTTCATACATCATATGGGCGCCGAGGCCGTGACAGAGAATTTCCGAACGGATATGCTCCTTGGGGAAGGGCAGGCGCACCCGGCCATAACCGGTGCCGACGACAAAACTTTCTTCCAGTTCGACCGCAAGGGCATCTTTCACCGGCTTTTGAACATCCTCAAAGCTGATGCCAAGCTCCGGGGATTCCCGGGTCAGGTTACGCAGGCCGTTAAAGAATTTTCCTTCGAGATTGCCTGCAGGCGGCCTGTTTTCCACCTCGATAATCGATTTGTCATAAACATTCAGGGCGTAGTCGTAGCTGATCCCGGCCTGTTTCGAAAAATCCTCGGACAGGGTCAGAAACCGTCCCCCGGCAATGTCGCGGAAAAAGTCCGATTTGCGCTTGGCCCCCTTGGCATAGAGTGCGAGAGACTCTTCGCGCAGATTGTCAAATACGCTCGCCAGAACCTCCGTCAGGTCGGTACGGACCTCGTTGAAGCGCTCGCCTTCGGCATTGCGCAGGCAGGTGGTCTGAAGATCATCCAGCTGCTCGACAAATTGCTCGCGGCGGAAATTCCGCTCCAGATCATGCAGGAATACATCCTGATTGTCTTTCAGCTTGTCATTTTCATCCAGATTATTGCGCAGCAGGGTGAAACGGGTGTCAATCATCGCTTCCTGTTTGGCTACGGCACTGGCGGTATCATAATTCGACCGGGAATTGGTAATCCCGCGACCGATAACTTCCCTGTCCTCATTCATAACGACCGCTTTGGTCGTCGTCGAGCCAAGATCAATTCCAATAAAACATTTCATGAGTTTTTCCTTTTTTCCTCACGCACCCGCGCGACGTTTCTGGTCAATCATCTGGAAATAGCTTTCCAGCCGGTTCTTGACATTTGCTGCCGAGAAGTAGCGCGGATCAACAAGGTCGGTTTCAACGAAAGCCCCGGGTTTTCCGGTACGTTTCTCGACTTCACGCATCATCATCAGTTCCCCGGCGGCAAAGCTGTTGCAGCTCTTGATCGAATTGATCAGCAGGCCGTCGGCCTCATAATCATTGATATAGCTTTCGAGCATCCGGGTCCGTTCGGGCAGGTTGCGGTTGGTATAGCAATGCATGCAATATTCGGCGAGGCTTTCCAGAGGCCGTGACGGATCATGGCGAAAGCCGAAATCATAGGTGCCGCCGACCTTGGTATAGGTGCTGGCCACCACCACCGCGCCCTCGTCATAGAACATTTTCCAGAAGTCGCGCATGCTGGTATAGTTGGGCGGTCCTTCGGTGACGATGCGGTATTTTTCATTCTTCATTTCGCCCTCGGGGGTAATCGGCCCCTGACCCTTGCGGATACGTTCCTCAATTTCGGAGCGCAGGGTCTGGTAATAATCCACCGCGAGTTCCGTACCGCGAAAGGCGGTAAAAATCGGGCCGATATAATAGATGCCGCCGAAATAGGCATCAATGGGGGAGGGTTTGTTTTTGGCCGATTGCAGCACCCAGACGAAATCATCCTCGGCCCTGGCGGAATTGGCGAGATTTTCCCTGAGCCGGTCAATATCGAATTTGACGCCGCTGACCTTTTCATATTTTGGAATGACTTCCTCTTTCAATTGCTTGACGACATATTGCACCATGCTTTTGGTGATCTTGTTGTCCCCGGTATAGGGCACATGGAGCATGGCGGTTTCGCATTTGTAATCATGGCGCAGCAGTTCAAACCATTTCAGGAAAGTATAGCAGCCGGTATAGCTCAGCATCAGGATATCAGGCTCGGGGATCGGCTGCCCGGTCGGGCCGATATTGCCCTTGCGCATCATGCCAATGTCCGACTTGACATAGGTGCAGACATCTTCGGAATGACCCCATTTTTCGGCTTCCATGATCATGCCGCCGCTTTTCTTGCGCAGGCCGTTCTGAATGGCGTTGATTTCGGGATAATTGCCGACCATGTCAAAACACATGACCAGTTCATTGAGGTTGCCGGGAACAAAAGTATAGGACACTTTCTCGCCGGAATTCCTGACATTGCCCAGGCGTTCAAAATTGCTGTCGATCATCGCCTTCTGTTTGGCCATGGAGGCGTCTTTCTGGACGTCGGTTGACGGTTTTCTTTGTGGTGCGCTCATAGTCTCAACTCCATAATTTGATCGAATCGGCGAAGGTTCCCGCCTGTTCACGAATGGGCTGCATCTGCCCGGTATTTTCAGCATATTTAAAGCTGATATGGGGGATGTGGGCATCATTCAGGACATCCTGAAGGATGGGTCGTTCCAGCAGAGCCGGATCGCAGAAGCTGGTGGCGGCGAAAATCACGCCTTCTGCGTTATTTTCCTTGACGGTATCGACCAGAAACAGCCCCTTGTTATCCTCATCCGGCTCAAAACAGGACGGCATCTTGACCGAGGCCTCAAGGAAGGTATAGGACAGAGCCTGCATCGGATCACAGTCGGTCGGCACTTCTTTGGTGAACCAGCGATTGACCAGCATATAATCATCATCCACCACATAACAGCCGGACATTTCAATTGATTTGATCAGGTTGAGCGGCGGTTGCTCGCAGAAGGAGCCGGATATAACCACCCGGCTGTTATCACGTTTTGGCCGGTCTTCCAGCGCCGCTGCCGCGATATAGTCCTTGATCAGCTGGTTATGCTCTTCGACGGGGATCAGCATCCCGGCGCGGTTAATCAGGTAAACTTCCGATGACGGGGCAAGCCACGGCCTGTCGGAACGGAATTTATACAGCTCACGGGTCAGCCTGCGGTTTTCATTATAGACCGCGATGGAATTTTTCAGATCATCGTCAGAGATTGTCACCCCGCCGATCTTCTCCAGATCCTCTTTCAACACATTCAACTCGTGGATATAGAATTCCCCGCCGACATCTTTCAGATAATTCTGCGGGACGTCAAAATAATGGGAATATACATTGGGTCTTAGCAGTTTCCACATGCCGGACAGATTGCGGATCACGTCGCAGATGCTCGGGAACAGCATGCCGTCAACGAAATCGAGCCGTTCGGTCAGCAGAAGCTCAATGGTGGAGCGCGGAATGCGGCAGATATAGCTCTGATAATAGGCATCGCCCTGAATAACTTCAAGCTGATCCCCGCCACCCAATATGCCCAGCGGCATCATCCCGGCAGCATGAATAATCTCGCGCGGCACATACATCGGCATGAAGCCGATAACATGGCGCCCCTCTTTGGCAGCCTTCCAGTTACGGGCCGCAGTAAAATTCAGGTCATCATAAAGCGCCTGACAGCGATCAACAATTTCTTCTCTGGTGGCCATATCTCATGTCTCCTTTTGTGTTTTTGCCGCAGGCATCAGGCTGTCGGTAAATTCCGGCGTCCAGGGCTGCCCCTGGGCCAGTGCCTTGCGCAGGGCGATAAAATCTATTTCCCGGTCCCGGCCTGCAGGTTCGTTAAAGGCGCGGAAACCGGCCCGGGCCTCGGTCATCATATTGAGGGCGAGCCAGCTCCTCGAATTTTCCTTGTTGGCGTTCCAGGCGTTGAGTTTCGGCTTGCGTAACTCTTCCAGTGTCTTGGTCATGCAGTCGGGGAAGGTGCCAACAAATTTGGCGCAGAATTCCTCGACCTTTTCATCAAGCAGGGTGAGGTCAACCTCGCCTTTTTTCAGTAACGCCTTGCCCTCGGCCAGGGCATCACCGGTTTTTGATTCGCCGAGGATTATCCGGCCATAACTGTCAAGATACTGATCAGTGACCACCAGCGGGTTGGCGATATATTCGCCGTCTATTTTCAGGGCCGGAACAAGGTCGGCAATAATGCCCATACGGTAGGATTTATGGGCTGACCATGGCTCGCACAGGGTGCCGGAAACCATGGCCTGCTCGCAGCCGATCATGATCGGCAGGAAATCGGTCGCCCCGCCGATTGGTGCCGACCCGTGCTTTGGCCCGGCCTGTCCGAATTTGACCAGATCATGGCTGATGGAAAAATCGCACGCCATGCCGATTTCCTGTCCGCCACCAATCCGCATGCCATTCACCCGGCAAATCACCGGCTTGTCACAGCCAAGGATGGCCGAAACCATATCATTGAACAGTCGCATATACTGACGATATTCCTGGGGGTTTCCGGCGTAATATTCGGCATATTCCTTGGTATTTCCGCCGGTGCAAAAGGCCTTGTCACCAACCCCGGTAAAGACCACGGTCACCACGTCGCGGGCGTTGCTGGCCTCGCGGAAGGCAAGGATCACGGCTTTCACCATCTCGGTCGTATAAGAATTATATTGTGAGGGATTGTTCAGGATGATCCAGAAATTATACAGCCCGTCAACCACCGCGCCGTCAGGCGTTTTGGCCGGTCGCTTTTCAATGGTGACACCCGGCGTGTCAATTTCCTTTACCAGATTATGATTTATCAGATCAGTGGGTGACATAATTTAAAGTTCCTTTGTTTTTCTCTGTTTTCCCGGTTGACGAAAGGGCAAAGACTCATTAAAGTAGTAATTAAGTACCACAATACCGAATTAAAGGTCAAGGCCTGAAATTATAAAAGACAAAATATTTATTGAATTATTCAAACGGAGAATATCCCGGACCGGCAGTTACCCTGAATATTTAATGGTCTTTAAGGGATAAACAGAAGAAAAGGACAGAGATATGACCGATGATACTCAAAATGCCTCTCAAGGCGCATCCGTATCGCTGGCGTTGGTCGGCAGTGGCGGGGCCGGGGTGATGACGTCCGGCAATATGATGCTGGAGGCCGCGACCAAGGCCGGGCTTTACGGCCTGATGACCCGGACGGTCGGACCGCAGATCAGGGGCGGGGAGGCGGCGGCCCTGCTCAGGCTGGCGAGCCAGCCGGTTCATAATGTTAACGATATATTTGACATTCTGGTGGCGGTTGACTGGAAGGGGGCGGAGCGTTTCGCGGCGGAAGTCCCCCTTGGCCCGGACAGCCTGATTATTACTGATCCGGCGGCGGGTGATGTGCCGGAAATTCTGGCCGCAACGGGGGCGAGAATAGTCGAGGTGCCGCTGGCAGAACTTGCGGCCTCGGTCGAGGGCGGACGGGAAAATATGGTTATTCTCGGTCTTGTCGCGGGGCTGATCGGCCTGACCGAAGATCCGATTTACAAGATCATTGATAAAAAACTCAAAAAGAAGGGCGAGGCGGCGGTGACCGCGAGTCGGGCGACGGTACATGCCGGATTCCGGGCGGCAGAGGATGTCACCTCACCGGTAAAACTCGCCCCGGCAGAAGAAGAAGGTAAAGACCGCTGGCTGATCAGTGGCAATCAGGCGACCGGTTTCGGGGCGCTCAGAGGCGGGATCAGATTTGTTGCCGCCTATCCGATTACCCCGGCGACCGAGGTGCTGGAATGGATGTCGCCCAACCTGCCGAAAGTCGGCGGCACGCTGGTGCAGGCAGAGGATGAACTGGCGTCGATCAATATGGCAATCGGTGCGTCCTTTGGCGGCAGGCCGTCACTGACCGCGACCTCCGGCCCCGGCCTGTCGCTGATGATGGAAGGTATCGGCCTTGCGGTGGCGTCCGAAACCCCGGTGATGGTGGTCAATGTCATGCGCGGCGGCCCGTCAACCGGGATACCGACCAAATCCGAACAGACCGACCTGAATATTGCCGTTTACGGTCTGCACGGCGATGCGCCCCATATTGTCACCGCCCCGACCTCGGTCGAGGATTGCGTCTTTACCGCCCAGTGGACAGTTCATCTGACCGAGGCCATGCAGACGGTGTCTATCCTGCTGTCAGATCAGTTTATGGGACAGGCTAGCGCAGTGATTGACCCGCCGGCCAATATATCCTTTATGGCCCAACGTCTGGTCGAGAATGAGCCGACAGAAGAATACCGGCGTTATGCGGTGACGGCGAGCGGCATATCGCCGATGGCTTTGCCGGGCACGCCGGGCGGCCAATATACCGCTGACGGGCTTGAGCATAATCCCAAGGGGCTGCCGTCCACCATGATGGAAGACCACCGGGACCAGCTTGACAAGCGGGACCGTAAAGTTGCCGGGTTTGATTATGGCGATCACTGGGCCGATATAGACGGTGATGAGGATAGCGAGCTTGTGGTGCTGACCTGGGGATCAACAACCAATGCGGTGCGCGAAGGGATTAACCGCCTGAGGGCAGAGGGAATCCGGTGCAAGCTGGTCGCCATGCGTCTGCTGTCCCCGGCGGTGCCAAAGCTGTTTGATGCGGCACTTCAGGGGGCCAAACGCATTCTGGTGGTGGAGCAGAGCCATTCACAGCAATTCTATAAACTGCTCCGGGCAAATTACGATATGCCCGGGGAGACAAGATCATTCCACCGGGCCGGACCGCTGATTATCCGTCCGGGAGAAATTGTTGATACCCTTAAAAGCTGGAGAGTCCAATGAACGAGTTAGCCCCGAAAAAATTCAAGGCCAGTGATTATAAATCACAGCTGAAACCGGTCTGGTGTCCGGGTTGCGGCGATTATCATGTATTGCTGGCGGTGACGCAGGCCCTGACCAAGTTGCAGTTGAAACCTGAAAATGTCGCGGTTATATCCGGCATTGGCTGTTCATCGCGTATTCCGGCCTATACCAACAGTTATGGCTTCCATACGGTTCACGGACGCGGTCTTGCGGTCGCAACCGGGGTCAAGGTGGCCCGGCCCGACCTTACGGTCATTGCCGCCGGGGGTGACGGTGACGGTTTTTCGATTGGCGGCAATCATTTTCTTCATGCCAGTCGGCGCAATACCGATATGACCTATATCGTCATGGATAATGAAGTTTACGGCATGACCAAGGGGCAGCCGTCGCCGACCACGGACCCGAGCTGGGACAGTGCCCTGTCGCCGGGCGGTACCGGCCTGTCGCCTTTTCATCCGCTGGTGATTGCGCTGGCCTCGGGGGCCAATTTCATCGCCCGGACCTTTTCCGGCGATGTCCGGGGAACCGCGACCATTATTGCCGATGCGATCAAGCATCCCGGTTTTTCCTTTATCCAGATATTAAGCCCCTGTGTGACTTTCCGCCCTGATGAGAAAGTCTGGAAGGAACAGGTCCATAAGGCAGTGGTTTCCGAGACCGATGACCCGGCCCGGGCGGCCCGGCGTCTGATGTCGGATGATGGCTTTAACACCGGGGTTCTCTACCGGGGTGTTCGCAAACCCTACCGCCATTCCTGCGGGGAAGAACAGGGCGATATAACTGAAATTCAGCAACAATTCGAGGTGTGATATTATGGAAATTCTGCAACCCCCCGGCTGGCCGCGTCCGAAAGGCTATTCAAACGGTATCAAGGCCGGTGGCGAGATGGTTTTTGTCGCCGGACAGGTCGGCTGGAACGAGAAAGAAGAATTCGAGTCGGACGCCCTGGAGGATCAGATCCGTCAGGCGCTGAAGAATATTCTCGCCGTGCTGTCGGAATGTGACGCCGGTCCCGAACATATTGTCCGGATGACATGGTTTGTCACCCACAAGCAGGAATATCTTGACAAGCAGAAGGAGATTGGCGCTGTCTATCGTGAGGTCATGGGCAATGTCTATCCGGTGATGTCACTGATCCAGATTGCCGGGCTTGTCGAAGAAGGCGCCAAGATCGAGATTGAGGCCACTGCGGTAGTCTAGATCAGACTTGACCAGTGGTTCAGGATATAGTCCGATGCCCGGAGCGTCAGGGCGTGGACGGTAAAGGTCGGGTTGACCCCGCCGCTGGTCGGGAACAGGCCGGGTCCGGCAATGAACAAGTTGCAAATATCATGGCACTGGCCATAGGAATTGGTAACGGAGCTGTCACCATCCTCGCCCATAATGGTTCCGCCCATGATATGCATCGGGCCGGGTGGTCCGGTCCAGACCGATGTTGCCCCGGCGGCAGTGAAAATCTCGATGCCCTGCTTTTTTGCCCCCTGCCACAGGGCAACGGATTCTGTATCAGAATTGTGATGCACAACCGCCCGGGACAGGCCGGATTTATCCTTTGTTGATGACAGGGTAACGCGGTTCTCTGGCCGGGGCAGGTCTTCGACACAGCCCGTCATGGTGCCAAAATGCCGACTGGCACGCGTCATGAATTCTGTGAGCTTTGCGCCGAACAGGGCCGGGTTGCTGCCGCCAATCCCCAGCAGACCATCGGGCTTGAGCGCCTGGGCAATCATCCATTGATAGCTGCCAAAACCCTGCGTTCTCCGGTCCTTGTGATCATAGCTGTCCTGATTGACCAGCTGTCCGCCGGTCGCTCCCATATGAGGGTCGGTCTCCTGCGCGAACAGGCCATAGATCAGGGCGGCAGTGTGGCTCATGATATAGCGTCCGACCAGACCGCTGCGGTTGGCCAGCCCGCCCTCGGCAGAGGCCAGCAGCAGGCGCGGCGTCTGTATGGCAAAGGCGGCGAGGATGACCATATCCGCCATCTGCCTTGTCTCTGCCCCTTCTTTATTTTGATAAATAACCCCGGTGGCTTTTGTGCCTTTTTTATCGGTGAGGATACGGGTGACCATGGCATTATGAATAATCCTGCTGCCCTTTTTCCGGGCGGCGGGCAGATAGAGTGCCAGCGGGTTGGCCAGCGCCCGGATCGGACAACCGGCATCGCACCAGCCATCCCACAGACAGGCGTCACGGCCCTTGTAGTCCCGGCTGTTGAGGGCGAGCGGCAGGGGGGCGGTGCGTTTGCCAAGGGCGCTGAATCCTTTGGCGATGACCTCCCCCTGGGCAAAGAGTGGCACCGGGGGCAGGGGATAGGCCGCGCCGTCCGGGCGCCAGATTTCCTGTGTATGATCGCCGGAAATACCGGCTTCCTGCTGGATTCTGTCATAATAGGGTCTGAGGTCATCATAGCTGATCGGCCAGTCAAGGGCGCGGCCATGACGGCTTTTAACCCGGAAGTCCTCTTCATGCAGCCGGGGCCATACGGCATAATGATGCAGGGCTGAGCCGCCGGTGCCGAAGCCTGAATTAAACACATTGCCAACCGGCTGCGTGCCGGTTTCATCGACCGGCTCGCCGGACCATTTCAACCGTCGGGCATGAATCTGTGAACTGGTCAGGTCGCTGAGGCGTCTTTCGGGACCGGCTTCAAGGATGATGACTTTCTTGCCGCTGGCGGACAGTTTGGCAGCCATGAGACTGCCTGCGGCCCCGGACCCTATGATGATCACATCGGTCTTTTCAGTGGATTTTGTCATGTATCGACCTCCCACGGGCGGGCAGGCTCAATATGGGCCATATAGGGAATATCCAGCCGTTCAAATCCCGCCATGGTGCCATAGGTTACATCAATCGCGTCACTGCGCAGGGCAAAGTAAAATAACGGGGCTGGCGGGGCGTTGGTCCAGCCGTCCGGGTTCTTCTGCATCATGACGGTGATAAAGTCCGGTAATATTTTCTTCATACCCCCTGTGGCCCGGCGGAAGGCCCGGAGAGATGAAATATAAAAATCATCAAAAGGCGGGTTGACCCGCAGGTAGCGCAGGATCAGCAGGTTATCACGGGGATTTACCGATAGCTGGTGGTCAATATAGCGGGACAGACCGGCGGCGGCGGCCCCCGGCACAATGGCATCCCCCAACTGATCAAGGGTCGCAGCGTCCTGTTCTGTCAGGATTCGCAGCGGCAGATTCCGTGCCTTTGCCTCCGCCGGGGTAATATTCAGGATTTCACCATCCAGCAGAAAGCCCAGCGTCAGTGCCGCGCCGGACAGGGAAAATTGTCTTCTGCTGAGTTTC
>JALUWZ010000067.1 GCA_027019205.1 Emcibacter sp. | reverse complement strand
GAAATCTGAGCATACTTGCCAGGGTCGGAAATGCCCCGCCCGGCAAGGCCCATTTGATTGTCACGGTTCAGCGGTGGAATTTGCCGCCGGTCCGTTAATTTCACGAAAGAAACCCGATAATATGACCGCAGGATTGCAGTATATATCACAAAATGCCCATGATGTCCGGGTGGGGGACAAGCGGATATTATTCCATATTCCGACCACGTCCCTGTTTGACCTTGACGATATTTCCGGCGATATACTTGACCTGTTCAAGGAGAAAAGCACCGTCCGCCCCGACGATATGGCGGACCGTTTCCGGGGCCGCTACAGCCCGGACCGGGTGCAGGAAGTGGTTGAGGATTTTCTCGAAATGGACATCATCCGGGGAGACACGCCGCCGCATCCGGGCGGGTCAAAAATCAGGATCGAGAATTATCCGCTCAGCACCATTATCCTTAACGTCAATACCGGCTGTAATCTGGGCTGTACATATTGTTACAAGGAAGACCTTACCACCCCGGCCAAAGGGGAATTGATGGGCTTTGACGTCGCACGGAAATCGGTTGATCTTCTGCTGCGCGAGGGGGCAAGCCGCGACCGGGTTAATGTGGTGTTCTTTGGTGGTGAGCCGCTCAGCAACATGCCGCTGATTAAAAAAACCGTGGACTATGCCGAAAGCCGCTGTCGCGATATGGATAAAAAGGTTGATTTCTCTCTGACGACCAATGCCACCCTGCTGACCGAAGGCATCATTGACTATCTTAATGACCATAAATTCGGCATCGCCATCAGCATGGACGGGCCAAAGGCAATCCATGACAAAAACCGCAAGACCATTGGTGGCAAGGGCAGCTATGATGTGGTGTCAAAAAAAGCCCGGATGCTGCTTGACCGTTATACTGCCCGGCCCGTCGGCGCGCGGGTCACTCTGACGGCGGGGGTTACCGATGTGGTCGCAATCCATGACCATCTGAAATATGATCTGGGCTTTGCCGAGGTTGGTTTCGCCCCCGTAACGTCCGGTGATATCGCGCTTTATAACCTCAGCAATGAAGAACTGTATGAGGTATTCCGGAATATGAAGACCCTCGGCAAACATTATCTTGCCGAAGCGTTACAGAACCGTAACAATGGCTTTTCCAACATGCATCAGATGATGACCGACCTCTATGAAGGTACCAGAAAGGCCCTGCCCTGCGGGGCCGGAATCGGTCTTCTGGCGGTTGATCACAAGGGTGATCTCAATTTATGTCACCGCTTTACCGGGTCGGATATTGACACCTATGGCTCGGTTGACAGCGGAATTAAAAAGAAGGAACTCGGCGCCTTTCTCGAAAGCCGGGCCGACCGGGACGGTACCTGGTGCGACAGCTGCCGGATCCGCAATCTCTGTTCCGGCGGCTGCTATCACGAATCCTACGCGACCTATGATGATATTAACAAGCCGACCTATCATTATTGTGATTTGATGCGTGACTGGATTGATTTCGGCATCAGTGTCTATACCCGCATTTTACAGGAAAATCCGGGTTATTTTGAACAATATGTCAGCCCGCGCAGCCTGTTGAACACCGGGCGCCGCTATAACCCGCTTGATATGGGAACCTCATCATGAAGCATTTAAAACCGGTCAACCTGAAAGCCCGCGCCCTGCTGGCGGCCTCACATGACGGCAGTCGTGAGGAAGTCTTTGCCATGCAGACCGTGGCGGGCTGCGCGTCAACCATGGACCCGGGCTGGGAGGTCGATGCCTTTGGCGGGGTCGCCGCCCTGTGTCAGCCGATGGAGGCGGATCTATATGGCTGCTCGGACCCCTGCTGGTGGCCGGCGCAGGTGCCGGATGTGATGAATACATATCCCGACTGGGACAAGGACAAGCCCCATGCCGGCGGCGACTGGCGCCGTCTGTCGACGGTTTTCCCGAAACGCTAGAGGATGAGATTTATCATGCGGAATTTGGTCATATTAGTGGGCGTTGTTTTTCTGCTGTCCGGTCTGGCACGGGCGGAAAATACCGAATATCTGGTGACCGGTAACAAGCCGGGCTACATCCATATCCTTGACATGAAACAGCAGAAAGTGGTGCGTAGTCTGAAAATTCCCGGAGCGCGTCATACGGTTTTCTCCTTCACTCCGTCACCGGATGGCCGCATTATCTATGCCCTTACCAACGGTATGAAATCGCTGGTCGGCCTCGACAGTGACAGCGGCAAGCAGGTTTTTCGGGCTGATTTTGGCGAGGGTGATATTCGCCGTCAGGCCTTTTTCGCCTTTGACATCAGCCGCGATGGCCGGGAGCTTTATGTCTATCAGCTGTCGAGCCGGATGATGCTGTCGGAATATCGCGAACTGCCAACCCGGATTGCGGTTTATGACACTTCTGCCGGGCTTCATGCACGCCCGGTCCGCACCTTCGAGGCCCCGCGCCGCATTCATATGCTGATGAAATCAGTTGATGACAAATGGCTCTATGCGGTCGGCTTTGATATTTACAAGATGAACCCGAAAACCGGCAAGATTGTCGAGACCCTGCCGCTCAGGAACTGGAAGCTGAAAAACCGCTCTCTGCCGGATGTGCTGGATTTCTGGCCGTTATGGGACCAGACGGATATTTTTTCCACTCCGGTTTATT
>JALUWZ010000066.1 GCA_027019205.1 Emcibacter sp. | reverse complement strand
TCCTGCATGATGCCGAGGATATTGTCCATCCGCTGGAGCTGAAATTATATAACCATCTGATTCCAAAGAAGGATATGGTGCAGATTCCGGTCATCCCGCTGGAGCGGCCATGGCATGACCTGACCGGCGGTCATTATCAGGATGAATTTGCCGAAAATCATATCAAGGAGCTGGTGGTCCGGGAAAGCCTTGCCGGTCAGGTGCCGTCCGCCGGGGTCGGTACGGCGCTTGGCCGCCGGGCGATGTCCTGCATCACACAGCAGAATAATGAGCCGTTTGAATGCGGTAACCTGACCGAGGATTATGATCTTGCCCTGCGCCTGAAAGACCATGATCTGAAATTGATTTTTGCCCGCTTCCATGCCGGCCCCGGGGATATTATCGCCACCCGGGAATTTTTTCCCGACAGCATGGCAGCAGTTATCCGCCAGAAAAGCCGCTGGCTGATGGGCATTGCCTTTCAGGGCTGGCGTAACCAGCGCTGGCGCGGCTCGCTGGCGCTGAAATATGTCCTGTTCCGCGACCGCAAGGGCATTATCACCGCCCAGCTGTCGGTTGCGGCCTATTTTATCCTGATCAATATTCTCATTGTCTGGCTGATCGAATGGATCTTTCCCGAGGGCTACCATTTTCCACCCCTGGTCCGCCGGGGTGAGATACTGGACTATCTGTTATGGGCCAATCTGGTTTTTCTGATCAGCCGGGCATTGCAGCGCATGTATTTTACCCGGCGGATATATGGTATCCGGCCCGCGCTTATGTCCCTGCCCCGGCAGTTATGGGGCAATATGCTCAATTTCCTCGCGACTGTCCGGGCGGTCTATCTTTACAGCGGGCATATCCTCCTCGACAGGCCGCTGGTCTGGGACAAGACCGACCATATATTTCCCGACAGCGCCCAGCTGTCCCCCTGGCAGCGGAAGGCAGAAAATGAGCAGCAGGGTTAAATTCCTGATGCTGGTTTTTTTGAGTTTCAGCGGATTTACCACCGTCTTTTTGCTGTTCCTGCACAGTGATTATGCCCGCCGTGAGAGGGCATGGTTCAGGGATTATCCCTACCGGGAAATGGCGGTACGCAAGGCCCGTCACCCGGCACAGCCTGAAATATCTGCCCCGGCTGAAGATACCCGGCTGGCCGAAATACCGGACATCATCTCTCTGCCCGATATAATTTCACCAGACACAGCACGACTAAAACCGGTAAATATCCATAAACGGCTAAAGAAAGCAGTCACTCAGTCCAGACCCGCGCCGCGCCGGAAGGCTGTAGAAACACCTGAAAAGCCGGATATGCCAGTAAAAACCATTGCGCCAACCCCGCCTGTAAGCTGGCGTCATGCCGCCGCGCGCGGCTATAAAGCCTACCGCGAAGGCGATTACCCGGTGGCCATCCGCTATCTCGAACAGGCACTGAAATCAGCCCCGGACAGCCGCGCGCTCTATGAACAGCTTGCCTATGCCTATAAAAAAACCGGTCAGACCAGCCGGGCGGCAAGCAGTTTCAAACAGGCGATCGACAGCTATCATGAGGGTGCCGTGCCATTGCGCCTGAGGCGGGAAGTGGCGCAGCTTGAACGGCGTTTTCAGGCAGATGGCTATGCCATATACCGGGCCGAATCCTCAACCATCCAGCAGCTTGGCGCCGACCTTACCCGGTCCCAGACCGGTCTTGAGGTCAGCTACCAACTTGAGAATCCTGCCAGAATACAGATTTACGGTCGGCTGCTGGCGGGAACCCGTCAGGACAGCCTCAGACTGGACCGGAACAGTTATCAGGCGGGTATTGGCCTGCGGCTGAAACCGCTGGCAAACCATAATCTGCTGCTGTCGGTGGAACGGCTGGTCCGGGTCGGGCGCTTTGCCCGTAATGACTGGATGATCCGGGCCGGTTATTCACTGGATCATGGCACGGGCTACCGGCAGGATAAAGCGGGCTGGTGGCGTTATAATCTTTATCTTGATGCGGCCCTGATCAATCCGGCGGACCCGGATATTTTCCTCACCGCCCAGACCATTGGCGGCTATAGCATGTCCCTGTCCCCGGGGCTTGTTATCGAGCCGCGCCTGACAACCCTTGCCACCTGGCAGCAGGACCGCTTTCGCAAAGCCAGCCTGATTGAGAGCGGACCGGGGATAAACCTGAGATATTATTTCAATGACAGCAAATATCACGCCTACCGCGCCTCTATTGAGCTGACGGCGGAATATCGCCTGAAATTATCCGGCAGCAGCATCGGCGGTTCCGGCCCGGTGGTCAGCCTGATCGCCCATTTTTAACCGCTTATTTCAGGCTTTTCGAGACGATCTCAAAGCTGTTTTCCGACAGATTGGCAAAGGTTAAGATACGCTCCAATGTCTGTTTCATCAAATCCTGCCGGGCCGCATCATATTGTTTCCAGCGACAGAGCGGCTGGACAAGGCGCGCGGCAATCTGCGGGTTGATCGGGTCGAGCCTTTCGATTATATCGCCAAGGAACTGATAGCCCCGGCCCGATTTATCGTGAAAACAGGTCAGATTAAGGCCACAGAACGGCCCGACCACCGACCGTACCCGGTTCGGGGTGGCAAAATCGAAATCCTTATGACGGATCAACTGCCGCACCCGGTCCTGGGTCTCCGGCCTGCTTGCTGCCGCC
>JALUWZ010000065.1 GCA_027019205.1 Emcibacter sp. | reverse complement strand
TGGGCGGATAAAGCTGTAATGATCATCAGACGCAGAGTCGGTCTCGTCATGGTCGGCGAGCAGGGCGCGGATGCCGCCGCAGCCGCTATGGCCCATGACGATGATATGGCGGACCTGCAATTGGGTTACGGCATATTCTATGGCGGCGCTGGTGCTGTGGTGGGTATTGCCGCAGTCTTTATAGGGCGGCACCAGATTGGCGACATTATTGACAATAAAAACCTCGCCAAGCCCGGCCCCGGTCAGGATCACCGGATTGACCCGGCTGTCACTGCAGGCAATGATCATGACATCCGGATTTTGCCGGTCTTTTGCCGTGCTGCGCCATTGGACGTCTTTTTGATAGTGATGCAGAAATTCCCGGTATCCGGCAAGAAGTTTTTCGTATGACTCCATACAGCGCCCTGTTTTTTATAATCCAACCTGTTCCCGTCCGGCAATATTATGATAATAGCCGTTGGAAAAGTCGAGGGCAAACATTTCTTCTTCCAAAGCATCATTTGCCTGCTCCAGGGTGATTTTGCCGTCAAGCCGGTCACGGAACAGGTGGCAGATTTTTACCATATCGACATTATGGGGCGACAGGCGAAAATTGCGGATGCCCATCCCGGCAAGCTCCGGCAGTTCCGCCAGCAGATTGCCATAGCTGTGCGACAGGGTCTGCAGGCCGTTAATGGCGAGGAAGGGCTGGCCGTCCATGGTATCAACATCAAGCCCGTCCGGGTCCTGCTCACAGATATACTGACAGCCGTCCTTGTGCAGCCCGTGGGCGCGGGCATGATAGCAGCGGGCGGAAATCGCCAGCGGCATCCGCCCGAACACCTGAACCTCAAGGGCAGCCGTGTTGGCGGCCCCGGCCAGTATCCGCAGGCTCGCGGCAGGCAGTTCGGCGGGCAGCGAGATACGACTTGCCCCGCCCTTTTCATAATATTTCAGGCTGGCCTCGTTATAGATATTGACAAACGGGCCGATGGCATGGTCCCGGCCCCTGAGCAGGCTGACCAGTGACAGGTCGTTGGCTTCGATCAGATAGTCCGGGGCCATTGAGGCGATATCCTCCACCATCGTCATGTCGCCCTCGTCAAGAACCAGTGCGAGGCCGGACAGGATTACTTTCTTGCCGGCCTTTTCCAGCCGTTCGATAATAGCGGGCAGGGCGCCTCTGTCCCGCTGGCGCTTGGCACAGACCAGCTCGCCCAAGGTGACATAATCGACCGGGGCTTCATCGGCGATGGCAAAATAAAAATCACGAACCTTGTCTTTGGGCCAGTTGAATAATAATGGCCCGAGGGAAAGTTTGCTCTGTTTCATCACATCCATTTCCTGTTATAGGCCCCGGTGGTATCCTGGCCGCCCTCGGACAGATTATCCATCGGAATGGCCCGCCGTTCACCGCGCACCGCCGCATCAATCGCCTGACGAAAATTCTGTACCACTTCGCGCACATAGGCCTTGCTGCGCTGGCGGCCTTCAATCTTCAGCGCGCTGACCCCGGCGTCGATCAGGTCGGGCAGGATGCCGGTGACATTAAGGCTGGTCGGTTCCTCGAACAGATAGCCGGTCGTGTCATTGGTGGTGAAGCGGCCCTTGCACAGGGTGGGATAGCCCGCCCGCTCATGGGGGCCGAATTTATTGATGGTAAAATCGGCAAGATTGGTTTTGAGGTTATCGCCCTGCTGAATATAGCTGACATGGCTTGCCGGGGAACAGACCCCGTTCATATTGGGCGATTTGCCGGTGATATAGCTCGACAGGCTGCAGCGGCCCTCGGCCATCGGGCACATGCCGCCAAAGGCAAAGACCTCGGTCTCAACATCAATATTCTGATTGAGACGGCGGATTTCCGGCACCGTCAGCACCCGGGGCAGGACGACGCGACGCACGCCGAATTCCCGCACATAATGGTTGATGGCGCGGGCGTTGGAGGCCGAGGCCTGAACCGACAGATGCAGCCTGAGGTCGGGATGGGTCGCCCGGGCATAGTCGAGCAGACCAATATCGGCCAGTATAATCGCGTCAACCTTGAGCCGTGCCGCCGTATCCACCGCCTTTATCCAGGGGTCAGCATTGCCTGCTGCCGCATAGGTATTGACCGCCAGCAGGACCTTCACCCCGCGTCCGTGGGCATAGTCGAGCGCCTCATCAAGCTCGGGCACGGAAAAATTAAGGCCGGGGAAATTGCGGGCATTGGTTTCATCGCGAAAGCCCATATAGACCGCATCGGCGCCTGAATCGACCGCGACCCTGAGGGCGGCGGGGGTTCCTGCCGGACAGACAAGCTCCAGTTTGGTCATAAAGCGGCCTTTCTGCCAAGACTCTGCAGGCGGCTCCGGGTTTTGGCCAGACTTTTATCAAGCCGGTCAAGACGGTTGGTCAACTCCTGATTTTCCTGTTCAAGCTGCCGGCAGCGGTTGGATAGCGGCCCGGTTATCGCCCGGCTGAGGGTCGTCATGTCCCGGGCCAGCCGGTGATAGACCCGCCCGCCCGCCTTCGCCAGCTTTTCAGCCGGGTTTTTCAGCGGACCAAACAGGTCAAAAATCTCTTGTTCAAGATTAACCTCGTCACTGTCCACGGCATTACGTAATGTCAGCAGGGCCTCGGTATCGCCGGTCACGGTCAGGCTGCGCGAGAAAAACAATCCGTCACCATCCTGTCGGCCATCCATCATATCAACCAGTTCCGGCAAGCTGCCCGAAATGACGACATCGGCATCCGGCAAAGGCCGGGTTTCCGTTGCAAGACTGAAATCAACCTGATTTTCACCAATGGTCAATATAATATCATAGGGCAGGTCCGTGGGCCGGATCAGGAAAATTCGCCCGGCAAGCGGTTGCAGTCTTTCAAGAATGGCTGGATGATTACGCTGTATCCGCCGGGATATATGACGCAGCAGAGCCGCAAGCGGACCCCGGGGCAGCGGCCTCGTCAGCAGGCCCGCAATCAGCAGCGGCGAGAATGTGTCATCTGCCGGATGTTGGTGGCTTGTGGTCACGGTATATTCCTTATCTTTTCCCCCTGTCTGAGTCGATATATATCGTGATTTTCCCGCTTCAGGATTGATGCAGGTCAAAGAACAATATGTGTAATATTTTATCCGACGGATTATCAGCAAATACCGGGGATAGATCATAATTTTTTATCAGTCGAAGCATGGCGGGTAAAGCCAAGCGAAAACAATTAGTTAACCGATCGTTCGGGGAATATCCTTTCTTTTTGCAATGAATTAATAATATTTTCTTCCCCGGGAAAGGATAAAGCCGATGTTTTCTGCTTGCGATAAATTATAAATATGATACATTTTGCAGTGATTTAAACAAAATAATGTATCATTATACTTTTTAAAGCGCATATTTCAACAGGAGACCAGGCATGGCTACCAAGGCTGAACAGGCATCACCGAGCGCAATTAAAACCGGCGTCACCCACCAGATGACAGGCAATGAGGCCTTTGCCCGTGGGGCATGGGAGGCGGGAGTCAAGGTTGCGGCGGCCTATCCCGGCACGCCAAGCACCGAAATCATGGAAAATCTGGCCCATTATCCGGTTGGCGATGTCCATGCCCAGTGGTCAACCAATGAAAAAGTTGCCCTTGATGTGGCGATTGGCGGCTCTTTCGCCGGGGTGCGGTCGGTCTGCATGATGAAGCATGTCGGGCTGAATGTCGCTTCCGATGCGCTGATGTCCCATTCCTATATCGGGGTTAATGGCGGGCTTGTACTGATTGTCTGTGATGATCCGGGCATTCACAGTTCCCAGAATGAACAGGATAGCCGCCTGTTCGGCCAGTTCGCCCAGGTCCCGGTCTTTGAGCCGTCCGATGCCCAGGAGGCACTGGATTTCACCCGCGCCGCCTTTGAGATCAGCGAGCTTTTTGACACGCCGGTGATTGTCCGCAGCACAACCCGCATTTCCCACACCCGCAGCCCGGTCCTGGTCAGCGAGAGAGAGACCCCGGAAGGGCGCGGTTTCCTCGCTGATGTGACCAAGAATGTCATGGTGCCGGGCCATGCGCGCCGCCGCCATCCAATGGTCATTGAACGGCTGGACAGGCTGGCAGATTATCTGGAGACATCTGACCTGACCCGGATGGAACCCGGCTCATCAAAGCTCGGCATTATCACCGCCAGCATGAGCTATGTTTATGTCAAGGAAAACCTGCCCGAGGCCAGTGTGCTGAAACTCGGCCTGTCCTTCCCGCTGCCGAAAAAAACCATACAGGATTTCTGCGCCCGCCATGACCGGGTGATCGTGGTTGAGGAACTCGAACCCGTGATCGAAAACGCGCTCAAGGTCTGGGGCCTGAAGGTTGAGGGCAAGGAATATTTCCCGCGCATAGGTGAATTATCGCCCGAACAGGTGCGGATCGGTTTTGAGCAGGCGGGAATATTAAAGGCCGAGGCCGACTCCGGCCTGCCGCAATTTGAGCCGCTGATCAGGCCGCCGCTATTATGCTCCGGCTGTCCCCATGCCATGAGCTATAACGCCATCCGCAGCCTTGATGTCCGGGTGGCAGGAGATATTGGCTGTTATACGCTGGCGGTTGGTGATCCGCTGACGGCGATTGATACCACGGTCGCCATGGGGTCAAGCATCGCCAATGCCATGGGCATGTATCTGGCCGGGACCGAAACAAAACCGATTGTCGCGACCATCGGCGACAGTACCTTCATTCATTCCGGCATACCGCCGCTGATCAATGCGGTCTATAATCAGGCCGATATTACCGTCATTCTGCTGGATAACCATATCACCGCCATGACCGGCGGACAGGAAAACCCGGCGACCGGCAAGACATTGCGCGGCGAACAGACCCACGCGGTCAATTTTGAAGACATGATCCGCGCCTGCGGGGTTGACTGGATCGAGCGGGTTGACAGCTATGATGCCGCCACCATGATCCATACCATGCGCGAGGCGGTTGCCCACCGGGGCGTGTCGGTGCTGATTGCCGACCGGCCCTGTGTCATCGACCCGGTGCGGATCAAGGGTCCGGCGATGCAGGTCGACAAGGATGACTGCAATGCCTGTCAGGGCTGCATGAATCTAGGCTGTCCGGCGCTGGTGTGGAGCGATGAATGGTTTGAAGGCCGCCATGTGGTCAAGATTGACCCGAGCGCCTGTATCGGCTGCTCGGTCTGCGCCCAGTTCTGCCCGACCGGCGCGATCCAGCCAATGATTAACCCGGATCAGGCCGGTGCGAAGGCCAAAACATGTGCCGGAACAAGTAAAGGGGCAAAATAATGGCAAAAGCAAAAAAACAAAATCCTGTTCTGGTGCCGGAGTCAAAAAAGCTCGACCCGGCAAATATGACGGAGCCGGTAAATATTCTGGTGGTCGGGGTTGGCGGTCAAGGGGTGATTATGGTCTCCAAAGTGCTGGCGCAGATCTGTCAGAATCTGGGCTATCAGGTCAAGCAGAGCGAGGTTCACGGCATGGCCAAACGCGGCGGCGTGGTGTTCAGCCATGTGCGGTTTGGCCAGCAGGTCTGGTCCCCGACCATCCCGGTGGGCAAGGCCGATGTGCTGATTGCCCTTGAATGGGCCGAAGGCTTGCGCTGGATGAATTATCTGCGGCCTGACAGCGGGGTGTTTATTGCCGATACCAAACGGATTGTCCCGCCCTTTGCCTGTCGTTCTCGCGCTCTCGGGGCGGAAATCGGCTATTCAAAAGACACGCCCGATGATGTGAAGGCAAAAGTTTGCGAGGCCTTTGCCATCGATGCGACGGAAATGGCGGCAAAGGCCGGTAACGAGAGGGCGGCCAATACATTACTGCTCGGCGCGCTGTCAACCACCCTGACCTTCCCGACGTCCGAATGGAAAGAGGTTATCGCCAGAATGGTGCCGCCGAAAACCGTCGATGTAAATCTCAGCGTATTTGATCAGGGGCAGAAATGGATCGACGGCTCGCGCCGGGGAGAGCCGGTCGAAGGCGGCGCTTTCGTGCCACTGGTCCAGCCGGAAGTCAACCCGGAACGCACCATGCTCGAGATTACCGCTGAATGGTGCAAGGGCTGTGATATTTGTGTCAAGATGTGCCCGGAACGCTGTCTGGTACTTAACAAGGATCAGGTGGCGGAACTCGCCGAGCCGGAGAAATGCACCGGATGTCATATTTGTGAATGGCTCTGTCCCGACTTTGCCATATCTCTTAACCCCGTATCCCAGGAGGCCGCAGAATGAATAGCATGACCGGACAAGCAAATACCGTAAATCTGCAGGGGAATAAGGCCTGTGCCCTTGGCGCGGTCGCCGCCGGCTGTCGCTTTTTCGCCGGCTACCCGATCACACCATCGTCTGAAATCGCCGAAAATCTGGCGAAGGAACTGCCCGCTGTCGGCGGGGTATTCCTGCAGATGGAGGATGAGATTGCCTCGATGGCGGCGACTCTCGGGGCAAGTATGGGCGGCATCAAGGCGATGACCGCGACCAGCGGGCCGGGCTTCTCCCTGAAACAGGAGAATCTCGGCTATGGCATGGGGGCGGAAATCCCCTGCGTTGTGGTCAATGTCATGCGCGGCGGACCGTCAACCGGACTGCCGACCCGCCCGGCGCAGGGCGACATCATGCAGACCCGCTGGGGGACTCACGGTGACCATCCGGTGATTGTACTGGCCCCGGGATCGGTTGAGGAAATCTATCAGCAGACCGCGCGCGCCTTTGCCCTGTCGGAAAAGCTGCGGACCCCGGTGATCGTCCTGTTTGATGAAAGCCTCGGCCATCTGGTGGAAACGGTGGCACTTCCCGATGTTGCGGATTATGAAAAGACCGTGCGTAAATGGGCCACCGGCAAGCCCGAAGACTATAAGCCCTATCACGGCGATGCCGACGGGGTGCCGCCGATGGCCCGGCCCGGCGACGGCTTTCGGGTCCATACGTCGGGGCTGACGGTGGCAGAAAATGGCTTCCCGACCCAAAAACCTCATGAGGTAGATGCCCTGATGAAACGTTTACTTGGCAAGGTCGCGCTTAACAATGACCTGATAGAGAGTTTTGAGGCTGTGGAGTGCAAGGATGCGGAGGTGGTGATTGTCGCCCTGGGTGTGGTTGGACGGGCCGCACGCAAAGCGGTGAAAGAGCTTAGAGAAGCGGGCATAAAGGCTGGTCTGTTCCGACCTGTTACCCTGTGGCCGTTCCCGACGGAGAGCTTCCGCAAACAGACGGCAAAGGCCAGACATATTATCGTTGCCGAAATGAATGCCGGGCAGTTGATTCATGAAATTGCCGAGGTCAAGACGGGCAAACAAAAGGTCACCGGCCTGAACCGTTATGACGGGGTGCCGATTTCCCCTGTGGACATAAAGAAAACTGTCAAGGAGGTACTTGGCCATGAATAAGCAGGTTGCCCTTAAAGCCGACGACGCGAAAAAAACCGCAGACGGCAAGGAATTCAATATCCGCGATTATCTGCGGCTTGATCTGTTTCCCCATTTCATGTGTCCGGGCTGCGGCCATGGCATCGCGCTCCGGGCGCTGTTATGGGCCATTCATGAGCAGGGGATTGACAAGGACAAGCTGGCGGTGGTCTGCGGTATCGGCTGTTCGGGCCGGGTTGGCGGCTATATTGATGCCAATACTTTCCATACCACCCATGGTCGCCCTCTGGCCTATGCCACCGGGCTTAAAATGGCGCGGCCTGATCTGCATGTGGTGGTGATTACCGGCGACGGCGATTGTCTGGCCATCGGGGGCAATCATTTGATTCATGCCGCACGGCGCAATCTGGATATTACCTGTTTGATGCTCAATAACGAGATTTACGGCATGACCGGCGGGCAGGGTTCCCCGACCACCCCGCGTGATCGTTTTACCACAACGACGCCGGCGGGCAATCGCGAGCCGGTCTTTGATGCCTGCAAGCTGGCCGAGGCCGCCGGGGCCGGATATGTGGGCCGCGAAGTCACCATCCATCTGCCACGTTTGCGCGATTTGATTGCCGGGGGGCTGGCCCATAAGGGATTTTCCTTTATCGAGGTCATGTCGGACTGTACCGAGGTCAATGGCCGCAAGAATGATCTCGGCTCCTCACCGGAAATGGTGCTGGGCCAGACCCGGACCATGCGGCCACCTGATTACGAATATGACAGCAATGTTGTCGATCACCCCTTCCGGCCCAGCGGTCTGCATACCGGGGTTTTCGTACAGTCGGACCGGCCTGAATATGGCGCGGCCTACCGGGATATGAGCGAGAAACTGCAACAGGGGAGAACGAAGCCATGAAAACACGGGAAATGCGTTTCAGCGGCGCCGGTGGACAGGGGTTGCAGCTCTGCGCCAAGATATTTTCAAAAGCCATGACCGGGGCCGGTTATCATGTATCGATGTCGCAAAGCTATGAGCCGACCTCGCGCGGTGGCCTGAGCCGGGCCGATATTGTCGCCAGCGGGGAAACACCGGATTATCCGCTGGCAACCGAACTGGATACATTGCTTATTCTTGATCAGGCGGCGGCCACGGCCTCCGAAGGTATCATCCGCGATGATGCCATGGTTATTGTCGATCCGCGCCGCACCAAAAACCCGCCTGAGGGAAATTTCAAGGTCATTGAGCTGCCGTTAAGCGAAACCGCCATTAGGGTGGGGTCCGAACGGGTGACCAATGTGGTGGCGACCGGGGTTATCGCTGAATTATCAGAAGATATAGAGGTCAAGACCATTGAAAATGTGCTGCGGGCAATTTCACCGAAAAAATTCCTTGATATGAATATGGATGCCCTTCAGGCGGGGGTGGCGCTTGCGCGCGGGGTGAAAGCCGCCTAATATAGATCAGTGGACTTAATATACAGAAAGAATATATGACGATGTTTTCAGGGATTAACGGTTTCGAGTATGCCGGGCGGGATGAGATCGAGGCAACACAATTACAGCGAATGAAATGGTCATTGCGCCATGCCTATGACAATGTGCCCTTTTACAAAAAGGCCTTTGATGACAGGGGGGTTCATCCGGATGACCTTCACAGCCTCAGGGATCTGGCGAAATTTCCCTTCACGGTAAAGAAAGACCTGCGCGATAATTATCCTTTCGGGCTTTTTGCCGTCCCACGGGAAAAGCTCAGCCGTATTCATGCCTCTAGTGGCACCACCGGCAAGCCGACGGTTGTCGGCTATACCACGCAGGATATTGATGTCTGGTCCGAGGCAATCGCCCGCTGTATCCGGGCGGCGGGCGGTCATGCCGGGGATATGGTTCATGTGGCATTCGGCTACGGGCTGTTTACCGGCGGGCTTGGCGCCCATTACGGGGCGGAACGTTGTGGCTGCGCGGTGGTTCCGGCCTCCGGCGGGGCGACAGAGGCCCAGATTCAGCTTATTCAGGATTTCAAACCACGGATCATCATGGTCACCCCGTCCTATATGCTGTCCCTTGCCGACAGTTTCGAGAGGATGGGGATTGACCCGCGCACCACATCGCTTGAGATTGCCATGCACGGGGCCGAACCCTGGACCGAGGAAATGCGCCACGAGATCGAACAGCGCTTTGCCCTCAAGGCCGTCGATCTCTATGGTCTGTCCGAAGTAATGGGACCGGGCGTCGGCGGGGAATTTGCCGAAACCCAGGACGGGCTGACCATATGGGAGGATCTGTTCTATCCGGAAATTATCAATCCCGAAACCGGGGAAGTCATGCCGGACGGCGAAGAGGGCGAACTGGTTTTTACCTCGCTATGCAAGGAGGCCTTCCCGATAATCCGTTACCGGACCCGCGACCTGACCCGGCTGCTGCCGGGATCGCTCAGCAAGATGCGGCGGATAGCCCGGATTTTTGGCCGCTCCGATGATATGATGATCATCCGGGGCGTCAATGTCTTCCCGACCCAGATTGAGGAGATTATCTGTCGCGATGCGCGGCTTACCCCCCATTATTTCTGTGAAATCCGTCGACCAAAGGTCATGGATGAGCTGACGGTTGTCGCCGAGGCCAAGGGGGATTTTTCCGATGATGACAGTCGGGCGCATCTGGCAGCCGAGCTGAAAAAACTGATTAAAAATCTGTGTGGTGTGACGACCAAGGTTGACGTGCGTGAGCCGGGCGGCATTCCACGTTCCGCCGGCAAGGCAAAAAGGGTGTTTGATTACCGCAATCTGAAATAAATAATATCAGCCTTCCGCCACGGGCGTTAACGTGCCAAAGCGGTGGCAGGCCGGACACAGGGCGGCATATTTGTCCTGTTCATTGCCGCAGGCGGTGCAGGCCCAGCGATGGACCATGGTTTTTGCGTCATCCGTCGGCGAATGACGGGCCAGCAGGTCGCGGGCGGGGCTGAAGCCCGCCTGATATTTCAGGGCCTTGCGGGACAGGGTCCGGGCGCTATTTTTATCCCCGGCAAGGTCCGCCTCCAGCGCCGCAGAATAGCTCAGCACCGCGCGCAGATGTTTCTGCTCCGCCTTGTCTTTGACCAGTCTGTCCAGTTCCGTCGTCGCCTCTGTCCATTGGCCAAGCCGGGTCAGGATATCAAATCGTTGCCGGCTGATCCATGAATTGCCGGGACTGGCCGTTTGCATATCGTCAAGGATGCCAAGAGCGGCGGGGAAATTATCGGCGTCAAGCTCCTGCTCAAGACGGTATTTCAGGGCAATCATCCGGCTTGCCGGATCATCCATCAGCAGCTCAAGATATTTCTCTCTGTCCTTGTCCGGCGCGACCCGAATCAACAGACGCAGCGGGCCGTGATCCCCGGTGAGCAGCCCGAGGGCCTTTTTGCCATGTTTCAGGGCGGCGGTCCGGTCACCCACCGCCAGCGCCGACCAGCCAAGGTCAAGCTCGGTCCGGCCTTTGGCCCGCCGTCTTTCCTGCCGTTTCGGGCTGTTGAGCGGATTATCGACCCGGAACCAGAAATAAAGCCGCACCAGCATCCCGCACAGAAGCGTATAGAGAAAAATCAGCAGCCACAGCACGGCAACAGACAGCTGTATTTCCCAGCCCTGCCAGATCAGCAGAACCTGCCCCGGATGATTGGCAAACCACACCGCGCCGAGGGCAATCAGGATGGCGAGGGTAATATAAAGGCCAAGCCGGATCATGAGGCACTCTCCTGATCAGGGTTTTTCTTTTCCGGTGTTTTTTCTTCAGCTTTTTTTGGCGGTGGCGAGAGATAATAGCTCGCGGTCAGGCTTTCGATACGCTCAAGCTGCTCTTCGGCCTGAAGATATATTTCCGCCTGCGCCCTCCATGCCGTCAATTGGTCGCGCATATTTTGCGGAAGCTGCCGCAACCTGTCCAGAGCGTCCTTCAGATCAAAATCGGCCAGCATCTTTTGCGCCGTGGCAATCAGGCTGTCTGAATCGGCACTGTCGGCGCTTTTGGTCTTGCGGATGATCACCAGATTGCGGGTGCTGTTATAGGCCCGCTTCCACCACGGGTCATCGGCATGGGCGGATTTTGCCCGGATCAGGGCCGGGATCAGGGCATCAAATGATGTGCGTAACCGGCCCGGCGGGCTGATGCCGTTCTTGTGGCGCTCAAACCAGCCAAGGCTGTCCTGAAGCTGTTCATTCAGGGCCATGGAGCCTTGTGAAATCATGGCTTTGACATTGGAAATCTCCGGCCCGAAAGCCTGACCGGAGGTTATTTTGCGGCGCAGTTCGCCGATGCGAAAGGCCAGCAGGGCGCCGCTATTGTCGCGGGCGGCGTAGCGTTCAACCTTATCAAGACGGCTTTCCACCCGGTCGAGCCGCCCGGCCTGTGCGGCCATCTCTTTGCCCAGCTCTGCACGTTCCTGCCGGGCATCCTGGGCATCGGAAAGCCCCTTGCTCAGGGGGACGAAGGAGGCTTCGAGCTGACTCATGCGGCCCAGCAGCATGTCAATGCGGGCGGATTGGGATATATCTTCCGTCTTTTTTTCTGCGGTCTTCTTTTCCGCCTGCCGGGCAACAGTTTTTTCAAGCCTGTCCAGCCGGGTCAGCAGGGCGGGGTCCGCCTCTGCCGGGGCGGCACTGGACAGGGTATCAAGGCGCCGGACAAGATCATCTTCTGCCGCTTTCAGGGTCTGAAGCCCGGCTTCCTGTTGATCAAGCCGATCCTTCAGGCTGGTGATTTCGGGCATCAGGCTGTTGTCCTCGCCAAGCCACTGGTCGATAACCGGCAGCCTGTCCTTCAGAAACGGCAGGAAATACAGCATGCTTCCGGCCCCGGTCAGAAAGATCATGACAATGGCAAGTCCCCATGCCGTCCAGCTGGTCCGGCGGGATTTTTTAACAGCGGCAGACTGCGGTGGAATGGGTGTTTCAGCATTTTTTTCTGTCATTGCCGATCTTCCTTGAGGGTTATTCCGGTGATTTGAAACAGACTGGTCTGGTTCGGGTATTTTGCGGTCAGTATTTCGCGCCACGGCAGTGACTTTACCATATTTGCCACCGCAGGACTAAGGCAAACTGCGGTGATTTGCTTCAGGCAATTTTCCTGACCGGCGTCGCGGACCAGACCGCCAAATATTCCTGCGCTCCTCGGCGAATAAAGCGGAATATGGCTGATTGAACCTGCGGCCATCAGGTCCAGTATTTCCCGGGGCAGCCGGGGCGTTTTTTCTGCCTGATAAAGCTGTTCCCGGCTGAGGGAAAACCCGGCCTGCCCGAGCAGGGCGGCCAGATCCCCGGCAATATCCCGGCCAGAAATATGGAGCAATGGCCCCGTGGCAGGGTCAAGACTTTCCTTCACAAGCCCGGCCAGCCGGTCCACATTGCCCCCTGCGGTGAATATGGTCTGAAAACCGCAGTCTGCGGCCTCGCGCGCGGTGGCGGGGCCGACAGCAAAACAGGGGATATTGCGGACGGATGAGTTCAGAGCGAAGGCCCGGACCCCGTTGGCGCTGGTGAATAGCATGGCCTGAAACGGTGTGATGTCTATCGGCTTTCGGTCATAATAAGTGATGGTGATCACGGGGGCGCAATCCACCCTGTGGCCAAGGGCGACAAGCGCCTGCCGAAGCCTGCGGTTATCCTGTTGCGGTCGGGTAAGCAGAAAATGCATTTAATATCCCGTGCCAACTATCCTGAAAAAATCGTCACCGGCCATATCCTTCAGGGCCTGTCCGACCTGTTGGCCCAGCTGTTCCGGGTCCGGGCCTGTGGCCTGATGATAATGGCTGGCACTGCCGTCGGGCAGAAAAATTCCGCCCTTCAGGGTGATGAGATTTTCGGCAAGCGTGGCATATCCGGCAATCGGTGTCCGGCATGATCCGTCAAGGCAGTCTAGCATCGCCCGTTCGGCGCGTACGCATATTTCGCTCGCCGGATGATTGAGGGGCCGGACCAGCTTCTGTGCGCGTCCGTTATGGCGGGCGGTTTCGATACAGATGGCCCCCTGGGCCACGGCGGGCAGGAATTCATCGGTCTCCAGCGGGTGAAAACGGTCATCGCTGATCCCGAGCCGCTTCAGCCCGGCCATGGCAAGATAGGTGGCATCGACAATATTCCGGTCAAGTTTTCCCAGGCGCGACTGGACATTGCCGCGAAAGGCTATCACCTTGAGGCCGGAACAGATGGCCAGCGTCTGGGCCTGTCGCCGCAGGGAGGCGGTGCCGATGACCGACCCTGCCGGCAAATCAGCCGGATGGGCCGCCCGGGCCGAGATAAAGGCATCGCGGACATCCTCGCGCTCCAGCACCGCCGAAATCTCCAGACCCTCAGGCAGACAGGTCGGCATGTCCTTGAGCGAATGAACCGCCAGATCAATTTCGCCCGACAGCAGCGCCGCTTCAATCTCTTCGGTGAACAGCCCCTTGCCGCCAATATCCGCCAGCGGCCTGTCGAGGATCCTGTCGCCTTTGGTGGAGAGGACGATAATCTCGATCATATCCAGTCCCGGGTGGGCGGCATGGAGATGCGCCTTGACCTCCCGGGCCTGGGCCTGGGCCAGCGGGCTGCCCCGGGTGCCGATTTTCAGGCATGTTTCCGAATTTTTTATGTCTTGCACTGATCGCGACCTTACAGGATAATATGTCAAAACTCATTTGGTTGTAGAATAATTTCTGCCAGGATGCCATAAATAATACTCCTGAAAAGCAAAAAATGATGGTGGGTATGACAAAAAACATCCGGATACTTGGTCTGGAAAGCAGTTGTGATGAAACGGCGGCGGCGGTGGTGAATGGTGACGGGGAAATATTGTCCAATATTATTCTGTCGCAGATTGAGGAACACCGGCCCTACGGCGGCGTGGTGCCGGAAATTGCCGCGCGCAGCCACATAACCCATCTGGATCATCTGATTGCCCGGGCGCTTTCGGAAGCGGGCTGTGATTTTGCCGGTCTTGACGCCGTTGCCGCGACATCCGGCCCCGGCCTGATCGGCGGGGTGATGATCGGCATGATGACCGGCAAGGCAATCGCAGCGGCGCGGGCCATTCCCTTTATCGGGGTTAATCATCTCGAAGGCCATGCGCTGACAGCACGGATGACCGACCGGGTGGCGTTCCCCTATCTTCTGCTGCTGGTGTCCGGCGGCCATTGCCAGATACTGATCGTGCGCGGGGTCGGGGCCTATCAGCGGCTTGGCACGACGATTGACGATGCGGCGGGCGAGGCCTTTGATAAGACGGCCAAGATTCTCGGCCTCGGCTATCCCGGTGGCCCGGCACTTGAGGCGGCGGCTACCCTCGGCGATGACAGCCGGTTTGATCTGCCCCGGCCTCTAAAAGGCAAGGCAGGCTGTA